>JABSRG010000038.1 GCA_013215165.1 Opitutales bacterium
CCGGATCTTCGGACAGGTTCCGTTGAAGTATCAGCTTTAAAGTCTCTGTGTCTATCTTAGCCATGTCGCGTTTTTTTAGGATTTACCCAGCCTGGAGGTCTTCGCTCTCGATCTGCCGGGAGAGTTGATAGTGATTGTAATCGAGTCGCTTGAGAGCTAACTCACGGTCTCTCAAGGCGGCCTCAAACTGCCACACCTGGGCTTTTTGCCGTGCTATCGAGGCGGCGAGGGCGTCAATTTCTGCACGGACTGCGCGCCGGATCTCGTCGCACTGTTCGAGCTGCTTAGAGAGCGGCGCGGAGGGCTTTATGTCCGATAGTGTGCTCATGAGCATGCTAGCTCCTTTTTCCGCTCAAGCTCACGAACACCCCACGCAGGCAAATCAATAGGCTGAATGAGCCGTTGCGAGAACCCGTGCCAAAGTCCGTTTTTGTGAGCACTCTCTAGTGAATCGAGTAGGCGTGAAAGCTCATCGACATATAGGGCGGATTGCTCTGGCGTTCCCATAAATGGAGCCACGTCATGCGGCGGCGTGCTTTCTATCGCCCCCCAGACAAATGCCCCCACGCGCTTATTTGTTAAGGCTGGAATGGTCTCGCTGTAGAGAGCGTCTTGGAGCCAGTAGTCGAGCTTGCTGTAGCTGCGCTGAAAGCTAGCTATGTCTTCTGGGTGAAGGCTCGCGCATGTCTTGAGGTCGAGCACTGCTGATTCTCCAGGGTAAAAGCGCGGCGCTTGAGACCAGTGAGAGCAAGCGTGCTTCAGGCACTCAGCCAGCTCCTCGCTCATAGTCGGCACAAAGCCATCGGCACGCACCTGCAAGTAGGTCCATCCAAGATTGATGCGAAAGGTTACCTCCGGGACTGACTCCAAGAGCATAAGGCTGATAACCCTATTATTGAGACAGCGATGATATAGCAGCCGCGCACGGGCCTCCTGGTCCGAATTAATAAGCTCATATCCCCCTGCCTCTGCCTCAACCAGTAACGGCTCCCAGTAGTCCAGCTTTTCACGCAGGTCTTTGCTTATCTTTTGGTAGTCTGCCTCTCGGCGCGCCGGGCGCTCGGGCGCGCCGGCTGGCACTACATGATAGCGAGCCTTAAAAGCTTCTTCGCCCTCAAGTATCATGCAGTGAGCTGCGCTGCCGAAAGTCAGCGCAAAGCTCTCGCGCTTCTCTTGAGGCAAGGAGTGCTCAATGTGCCGAGCATGATACTCAAGGCGACGTTTGCGAAAAGTCTTGAGCTTGCTCGAAGACAGACAATTTGGTCTCGCATGGTAGACCTCATCGGGCTCGCCTAGGATAATACCGCAAGGGGGCTCCTGGTCGAGGCCATGCTTTACAGGGTCAAAGCGCTTCACTGGGCGGACTCCTGTTTAGTGGATGCTGCGCGTCGCGCTATCGTAGTGCCGCTGCCCTTTTCGCTAGGCTCTTCTCGCGTCAAGCCATCGAGGAATTCGTCCTCGGTTTCGCCAATTTCGATGAAATCTCCACCGTCAGGCATGTCCTCGACCTCCTGAGAGGTTCGCAACCCCTTGAGGACATCCCCAAACTGATCACGCAGCAAAAAGCCGCGCGCTCGAAACTTAAGCATGCGGCGGGGGTGCTGACTCCATGGCCCCGACTTACCCCACAGCCCAGCCTTCTTCGCGTCGGAGACTGTAAACGTCTCTGAGGCTGCCGAAAATCCTTGGCGCTTGACTGTAACCTTTACACCCTTGTCCTCTCCTTCGCCAACCGTTTCCTCATTATAGAGCTCCAGGAGCCCTGACTGCCTTACTAGGGCGAGGGCCGAATCCCCATATATGGTCGGCAACCCATTGATGACAGCAATGTTTTGCAGCGCCTGCATGGGCTGTAGTCCGATCTCTAAGCCGCACTGGATGGCAATGGCTACCTTTTCGGGCGTGTCGATGCCTTTTGGGGTGAGTTTACTTTTTACGATAGTCTGTGAGACTTGCATCAGTTCGTCGAGGCAACTTATGTTCATCGCTGAGCGACTTTGGAGCCGCGACTGCGGCCCTTGGGCTAATTGTATTTCTGTTTCACTCATGTCTTTTCATTTGGTTTTGGTTTGGAAAGTGGCTGGGCGCGGCGGTGTTAGGATCGGGCCGCCGCGCCCAGTAGGTGGTGTCTGCTCTGCTGTCTCAGGTTTGCTTTCTTCGCAAATTTGGTAGGCCGCGCTTGGCCTTGAGGACCGACTCGCCGGTGAACACCTGCTCGCCACGCGCACCGCGCCGAAGGAATACGAGGCCCCTTCGCTGCCAACAGTTGCGCAACGTATGCACCGAAAGGCCCAGCTCGGTAGCGGCTTCGCTCATAGTGTATTCGGGCTCAGGTGGCTCTGTGCCAAACACCCGCTTGAGGGCATGCCGCGTGCAGTGTTCTGCAAAGTCCCGAAGTTGCCTGGGGCTCAAAGTCACCTGCTGACCACTGCGCTGCACATCGTGCAGGCTGGTAGCTGTAGGGATTTCATGCATACTGCCCTGCCCCCTCTTTTGATCTCGCGATTTGCTGGATCTGTTCAGGACCGATTTCCAATTGGAGTTTGATCGGGTTCATTCCGAGACCTCCACTCTCATCTTTCCGCCATCACGTTCGATCACGTAGTCGGCTAGTTGTTGTCGTCCTTTCATAGTATTAAAGCGTTCACGCTGTAGGACCCTTCCTCATTGCAGATATTACAGACAGACCACTGAAAATAAGCATGCCATGGGGGCCGCGGCGTCTCACCTCAAGTCCCCTACGCTTCCAATCTGTGCGCAAAGTGCTGATGCTAATTTTCAGTAGCTTGGCAGCATCTTCCATCGAGTATTCTTGGACTTCGGATGCTTCGCCGTAGGTTCGCTTTTCGCGTAGATCTAAGAGAACATTTGCGAACTCTTCTAACTCCCCGACCGTTGTGAGAATAGGCATGCCCTTCACAGAGTTCTTCTGCATACCCTGATGATCTAGGAGCTTCACGCAGCCTCCTTTGCTCTTACATTCACCACGCGCACACCGCCACGAGTCCGGGAGCGAAAATTTATATCATCCTCGACCTGCAGTGCCGCTACACTCGCCAGGGTCAGTAGGAAAACGCTGAGTATTCCTTTGATAGCAGCGAGACGCTCAAAAGCCCGAGTAGAATCCCCAGAGGAAAGATCCTCCTCTATCAGCATCGTCTGCTCATAGATCGCGCGGTCTCGCTGCTCGCGGGCTTCTTTCGATTCTTTGAAGATATCACGCAGGATGCCAGTCCACAAGAGTTGCCCTTCTTGGCGGAGCTTGGTCAAGCGTGCCTCAAAGCGGTCAAGTATCCGCGGGGCCTCTTCGTCGAGGTTCAATATCTTTTGAGAGTGGGAGTTCATGGTCGAAGCTTTAAAATTGCCCCTCCCGCAGCGGGTGCTACGGTCAGGGCTGTTATGAAGAAAGTTGAATTATCTAAGAATCAGAATGGATGTTGGGAACTGCCTGAGTGCGCACAGCTACAAGGCATCGGTCCGAGTTTAATCGATGGCGATTTGCCCTCATCCACCGTATCAATCCAGTATACGAACCATAGTAATGAATGGATGGAGCTTCAGATGCCTCTTGGGGACTTCCTTTATCTGCACAACATGTCGCGTCAGTTTGTGAGAGATGAGAAGCTTCAGCACCTTTTGAGTGATCCGAAGAATAATTAGAACGGGTGTTCATGCGGCTACCCCCTTCCGCATTGTCACCTTGAGTAGAGTTGCGACGTCGATCCCTGCCTCAGAGGCCTCGCGGACGAGCTTGTAGATGTTTTCCTCCTCAGGTGTCTTTGGTATGTGACCACCGCGCCGAAGGTAATCATGCAGGCAGTCACTGAGTAATTTAGATACATTCCCACCGTGCTCTGCTTTCGCTACCTCCTTAACAACCGATTCGACATCCTCTGTAACTCGAAAAGCTAATGTTTGCGTGTTTAACATGTGGAACAGAAAGGACGCAAAAAGTGCGCTTTGCAAGTATTTTGTTTAACACGTTTAACAAGTTTAACGCAACCTCTTGATTATTAACTCGTTATTTTGTTAGACATCGCAAACAAACAGGCATGGCTAGCAAAAAGAAAGGACTAGAAGTCACCTTGGCCTGCAGGGTTGACGATGAATTTGCGCAAAAAGTGGAGGCAGCCCGAGGTAAACAACCGAAGTCCGAGTTCTTTCGTGAAGCAATTCAGGCTAAAATATCGGGTCAACCTACAGAGTTGCCAGCACCTGAATCAGACAAGCCGCTGACTGCACTGATCCATGAGTTCCTAGATGCGATTTATCGCAGAAAGTGGAACGAAACAGCGGAAGGCTCTTTAAACGAAACCGAAGCCTTGGTTAATATGCTCAGATCATATGTCGACAACGGGCCTGAAATAGACGCCAGCGACTTGCTCGACGAAGCTCAAGAGATCGTCGACGAACAAAAACGCGAGGTTGCTAGACGGAAACTCGAAGAAGGTATGCGACGAGAATCGGCTCGATCGCGAAAAAAAGCTGGTTAACGGGCAGTCTCAGCGGTAATCGAATGGGATTCCGCCCAATTCAAAATCTAAGAGTTATGGAATTCCTCATTGGCGTTATCCTGGTAATTGGCTTCATTATAAGCTTTGTCTCTAAAATCACTCCAAAAAAGATTATACGTGAAGTCGTAAATGAGGCATCCGGTAATTCGACCTCACCTGGACAAACAAAGGCGCAAGGAGAGGGTTCTAACGAATGGTTAAAAGAGCGCTGGAATCTCGCCAACGAATCTAAAGCAAAAAGAGACTTTGATTTGTTTCCTAAATGGTATTTCGATCCTGCTAGCGAAAACCAATTGAAATACCTTGAGGACCTAGGGGTTAACCATGACGCTAAGTCTTTAACAAAAGGGCAGGCTTCAGATCTAATAGGTCTGCAACACGAAGCAGACGATCAAGATATCGAGGTCCTTAAGTTTTTTAAGGTATCGACGGGCCGAATGAATCAAACCCGCGCTAGACATGAAGCTATGCGTCTTCTGAGCGAGCCACAAAACGCTGCTAAATGGGAAGCGCGTCCGCCATCTGCGGAACAAAAGGAATTCTTCAAATTCTTCGGCCTAAAAGCCCCAAAAGGCCTAACGCTTAACGAGGCTGAAAAAATTATACGCGACCACAAGAGAGAGTTGTCAGATAAGGGAGCTCCAAAGCTCGATGAATGGGAGCATTACGAGGACATCCTGGATCAAATAGCCGATAACGATACTCGTGATGACTACGACATACGCAAGCCCAGCGCAGCCCTGATCAGGCAGGCACTTAAAGAATTAAACGAAGATGGAATGTCTTACGAAGATGTGGTGGATGACCTAGATGTCCTAATTGAAAAGTTGATTACACTAAAGCCCGACTTGCAAAAGGGCTAAAGCGATTGGGTAAACACTGATTAAATGAGCAATAAAACCAACGCCATAGGTCTCTCGGCAGCACAGACGAAAAGGCTGGTTAATCTGAAAAATCCATGATGTTCTCGAAGCATCAAAATCACTAAGAAATGAACACGTTACGTATTATATCGATTGCCTTTCTTTTATCAGTTCTAGCGGGTTGTGCCCCAGGGGGATACAACGCCAGTACTAACTGGAAAGAGGCATCGATCATCAATACTCTGGAATACCCAGTAGCCGTTAAAGTGGCTCAGATTGACGCCCAAACCTACGAGGTAGAAGCTGGAGAGGCACGTTTTATTGCTGCAACTGGGGTCAACCAGCCTCTTGAACAATTGGAGCGCTATGAGGCCGCCGCGAGAATTGAGCTAAAGAACCGACTCGGCCCGAACATCGTTATCACGCGGATATCCTATCAGCAGCCAGACGGCTGGGCTAAAGCTTTCTTCCGGTTTAGGGTAGAATTTCCCGATCAATAAACGCACAGCGAAGAACTTTTTTCAGGTTATTTTCATAGCGTCCGACGTAAAGGAGACTATGAGTCTTTTAATGGAGCCAAAAAAATGTATCGTCGGACGCGATCGAGGCAAAGCTAAAGAGGGCAATCAATCTGAGGTTTACGCGGAAATCATTTTTGAATTGGCTGAAGGCGCAATGGCAGACAGCCCGAAAATAACCGTCCGAATCACTGACCCGGCTTTGTGGGAGCGAATCCAAGAACATACCACGGCAAAAGGTTTGGACTACAGCGAGTTCCTTCGCGGATGCGTGGAGCTATACTTTAGCCAGGACATATCAAAACTTAGGCCCCTCGACGATTCTGTCCTCGTAGACCTCGCTCAGATGTTCTGCGGCCCTGTCGATGCTCAGGAGATGGCTGAGCTTACCAAAGGCGAAGATCAGCCCAAATTACTTAGGGACATGATCCGCGATCAGATGCTTGAACTTAAGGGTGACCCAGAGATCGACGCCTTGCTCGATGAGGCTGAGAGACAGATGAATGACTAGCGGTCTTCTGGGTAATCCTTCTCCAAGTGCTCGCAGAGAATACGGATGATGCGCTCATACTCCGCTTTAGTGCGATTTTGCTGAAGCACCTTGCGAGCGACGCCGATGAGCAACAGGCGACGTGGTAAGGTAATCTCATCTTTTTTCTGAGACATGGCCGGGAGGACTTTGAGAGCTGATACAACGATACAGGAACGGGGCAGGCGTAGATATATACCGCCTATATTTTATAATTTTCGATTTAAACACATGTTTTTCAACGATTTAGGAAATTTCCTAAACAATAGCCTATTTGTGGCGAATTAGACTCAACAAACCTTCCTTTTTTTGGAAATTTCCAATTTCCAATCCTCTGCCATATGGAGCAATCCACCAAACTTTTTCTGGAAATCGTAGATTCCTACGGCATCACCGATCGGGCATTCCTAGAATTGATCGGGCACAAACCAGACGCACTTATCACGGAGCTTTCCACCGAAAAGCGAAAAAAGCTCCCTCCTGAAATTGTGTTCGGCCTCATCGGGAACATCCCGCGCGAAGAGTGGTGGCCGGTCTTCAACGCCTACTCAGAAGAGCAGGGCGGCCCCGCCGGCGACGATTTACGTGTGATTACATCGCATCAAAATGACCCAGCTATAAACGAACAGCACGCGGCGCTGAGAGAGCTTGGGTTGCGCATAAGAGATCTTTACGGATGGCTAAAAGGCTTAGACCACCGTGAAGCTTAAGTTTTCCTAACGCGGACCTGCGAGTTTTGCGAACACGCGCCATACTTTTTATGCTAAGATAGAGTTATGGCATCAGCTAAATACACACTAGACACCCAGCTAGGAGGCTTGGGAATAATTGAAATCGAGCATCTAGGCTCATATAAACGCGCGCGTTTCTTGGAAAGATGGATGCATGAACGGATAGACGAAACAATCGTCAAGTCGACAATGCTTAGCATCATAGAGATTTGGCATAAATTCGAGCCGTCGAAATCCGACCGGGCTATTTGTGCGGAACTTGCAGAAGAGTCAGTGGAGGATTCGGACTTTACGATAAGTCTCGAAAAATCATAGCCCGGACATCCGGTCTTCACCACATCCGTGGAGCTGCCTTAGCTTCAAGCTCTGCTTCGATTCAGACAGGTACATCAGGACGCGGTATTCTAGCTCAAGAACGCTTAGACCTAGGCAGAATAGCCACGTAAGCTTCAGCCTCCTCGATACTTTTATCGTCAGCCCTATAATGTTTGAGGAAAATGCTCTCAGTGCGATCCGACATCATCTGTGCGACCCGCTTGTTGTCTCCGAGCAAGGTAGACATGTAAGTGCCGAAGCTCTTACGCGGAGAGTTATGCGGGATTTTCATTTTCGCGCGTTCTTCGAACTTATGCCGGCGGTAGTAAAACTGCCGTCTGGTCATGGCCCAGTCCTTTGGATCAATCATCTTCAGCCATGGCCAAAGGTTTTCGGGCAGTCCCTCGGCGAGATGGTCGGTCGCTTGTTTCATTTGCCTAGCCGTGAAGATCAGCCGTTTAGAATCGAAGCGAATTTCCGAGCCATTCATTGTATCTTCGAGCTCTTCGCCATCGTCGAGGTAGGCCATTGACGCGCGAATACCTCCCCAAAAACACAGAGCCATAAGGCCGCAGAAAGAAGGATCCTCTTTTTTCGTTCTTTTCGAAGAGTTTTTTGATGTCGGCCACATCCATCGTGACCGGTATCAATTTCTCACCCTTCGGCAGAACCAGATTGTTTGCTGGGTTTTTGTGCAAGACCTCTAGTTTGTTGATGGCGTGATTGAAGATTTGCTGAGCCCACTTCACATGATTTCGAACAGTAGTTGCCCCCATAAGCTCTCCAGTGCGAGGCACGATAAACTCACACAGATAGTCAGCAAACCCTTGGCAATCGGTTCGCGTTATAGATGAAGCCTTGGTTGATGGCCCAACAAAATCGACAAACCGACGAGCTTGGGTCTTCGCATGTGTCAGCCCCTTGTTCCCAGTCTTCTCAAGGTATTCGATGAATGAATCATAGATTTCCTGAACCGTAACGGTTGAGGCCTTCCCGATTGCCTCAACGTAATCGCGCGCGAAATCCTCAAGCTTATCTGACCCCAAGATCTCTGCAGCCCGTACTGCCGAGCGGTAAAGGTCTTCATCGAAGCTCACTAGGAGCGGAAGGAATAGGCTGAATTTTTTCTTGTACAGCCTCAAATATTCAGCTTTTTCACCCTTGGTCTTAAAAGTCGGCCTTAATCTTTGAGATTTTCCCCCAGGTTTGGGATGTCGAAAGTCCCACCCAAAAGGCTTGCTTTGGTTCTTACCGTCGTAATCCCTGAAGCTAGGAAAATTACGAACGTATATCTCTGGAATCTCAAATTTGTCCATATTCTGTCCAATTGCTTGTCCAATTTACGTCCACTAAATTCAAAATACGCCACAAAACAAGACTAAACCTGTCCCCGCCTAGCTACTGCCAGAAACACCCACAAGCCCACTAATAGAGCCGAAACGGGCACAAAAAAAGGGATCTGTGAAGATCCCCAAAAACAAGGTGGCGGAGGAAGAGGGATTCAGCACTTAAATTCATAAGGCATTGACAATTAACAAACTGTGATCCTAGAGAAATAATCTCTGTCCACAAATTGACCTCTTTTTGAAAACTAAACCTGTTACTCTATAGCAACCCATTCGTCTGCGCGATTATCGAAGAACCAGGTGAAGCCATACTCTTCGCCCCAATACATGAAGGTGTAGTAACGAAATGGAACCATGCCGCTTAGGGACACCGTGACTGAGCTGCCGATCGTATTTATGTTCTGAAAGACGAAAACATCAGTCCTCGTGAAATTCAAAAGCAATGTATCTGAGTAACTCGTGGCTTGTGTGACTATCGCCTTTAAATTCCCATTGGTAGCCTCCGAACTCACGCGTCTCGCCCATCTGTGGGGGCCGGATATGAAGCAGGATGTTTAGTCTGTTGAGTATTTGAGCAGCCAACAAAAGTTAGCGTGATGATTGCAATTAATATCAGGTTTTTCATTTCATTCAATTTTGGATGTTTTCAATTCTCCAAGGGCCATGACCTTCGGTGTTCCAATTCTTCGGAGTGGTTTCGTCTACTTCTCGAATGATCATGTATAGATCGCCTGTGCCTGTTGCATCATTCGCATATCGCTTCCAAGGCGAAGGCTCACGAGATGTTGAATTCGGACGAGACGGCTCACTTGGATTATACTGCCAACAAATTTCGTATTGAGTCGTCGGATTCTGATTAAACGGATATGGATACCAAAAACCGTCAGTTGCTGATGGGGGATGGAATGAATTCCCTCCGTCTGGAGAAATGATCATCTGCTCATTGATGGTCGGTATCGGTAAATCGAATGAGTAATTGGGGCCGGCTCCAAACAATGAAACGAAGGTTGTTGCCCATCCAATCGTTAGAGGCTGGTCGGTCGGGTATGCTATATCGAATGTTGTAGGGAACTGGAACCCGCGTGATCGATTTCGGCCCATATTTATGATGGCGGACTCTACTCCAGAACGATTGACCGTAGAAACTCCCCAATAGGAGAAATCACCTGGAGGGAACGGAATATCAATTATGTTGGTGAGACTCGAACCATACAGCCCCCACACTGGATCTGGACCCGGAAGGTCGGGAGATAGAGGATACCTGTAAATATTGAACCTGATTATATCGCTTTGATCAGGAAACGCCCACGAAAGCCTAAAACCAAGTGGAGTTAATTCAAAGAGAGGCGCGGCTGGAACGCCTGAAGTGTTTGTTTTCGCCGAAATTGTATGTGTCACAATTCCTGTCCAAGCGGACCGGTTAATCCTAGTTCGTGACTGAAGTCTGACTTGATATTTCTCTCCGTCTTCTACGTCCCAGATATATGCTTCATTCACATTACCATCTACAAGTCCAGCACTGAGCCAGTTTGCTGCACCCGTTTTCCGGTATTGAATCTCAATGTGGCCTCCGCGGGTGACGTAAATATCCTGCGGGTCGGTCCAGGTGACATAAAGACGGCTTACTACGGTGCCGTCATTCTTCACATAGAGAAAAAGGTTTCCGCTGAATAGCTGAACATTGGTGGGCGCTGCGACGCTGCGAAAGTCTGGCAGATTCGTGTTCGGTGCGGGATCTACTTCCTGTTCTTCGCTTGTATTCCAGTCGAAATTTTCCTCAGCGGTTTCCTTGAGGACTAAAGAGATGCCTACACCTGAACCGCCCTTTTCACCTGGCAGAGGGACGCGACCCCATTGCTGAACACGGAACACCTTATTCTCAAAGCCAAAGCGTGTGGAATTTAGTCTCACATTCTTTCCCGGAAGCGCTTGATAAGTCTTTTCGTTCAACCTCCAAACACCCTTGTGTAGTAACTCTTGGCGAGATTCTAGTAGGATGATTTTACAGATCCGTTGCGCCATTGTGGGCGATTTGGTCAAGGGTAGCTCAATATCAATTATCGATTGTCGAGGGCGTTTTAGCTGCAGTGATCCGCTACCCCAAGTTGGGCTCGTTGCAGTCGCAATAAATACTAGGCCGACCGAGTTTTCATCAGCTCCGACTCCAGTAAAATCAGCATCGCCATCAAGACTGACTATCCGATAACCTGATCCAACTGCGAGCGAACCTGAAGAGATTGAAGACCCTTCGTCATCGCCATCCTGAGCCGCAAAGGTCTCACTCAGAAGGGGCGGCATGTCTTCGATATTGTAGTTGCTCTGTTCGCTTGAAATGCGGGCTTTTACGCCGTTAAAGGTGTCTTTGTATGGAATCGCTGTGACGAGCGTCGGGAACTGGATTAGATCATCATCTGAGAGCGTGATTGTAGGCTCGTTCCATACACCGGACTGCCATGAGTGGAGGCCTTGAGTGTAGTTGTGAGTGCCTGCCATGGCCTCAATGAGTTTCTCAATGATCGATCGAGGCCGCGCTTCCATTGTAAATACGCCGCTGCTCTCGTATCGTTTTTCAGTTCCGATGCCATCAAGGGGGATATCTTCGTTGCAAGCTAAGGTAGCGGCATCGATTTCGGACTGGTAGAGCTCATCGGTATCAAGACCGAGTCCGAGGTTTCTATCGTAATGATAGTCGAGGAGTTGGAGCGAAGGGTTCTTTGTAAAAGCAGATGTCTGATTGAATGGATCGTAACAGATCTTTCCGTCGAGAATCGCAGTGACATTTGGAATCCGGTTGAAAACCTCATCGTCCCATTCAAGCCGCAAATATAGCGCTGCAATTTCTCTTAGCCTGTCCGCTGAAGTCCAGAGCCCTGACAGATTGGAAATCATCGTAGAATTAGCGGCCTGGTCAGGGGAGCCTAGAAGCTTAACAAAGCTGACATGCCCTGAATATTTGCTTTGAACCGTTCCGCTTGAATTGATCGCTAATTCATCGCCAAAATAAACATCCTTGATCGCACTCACCTGATGACCAGCTAGAGCAATGATCAAATGAAGATAACGCCCATCGTTTCCGGTTACGTGAGCAAAGATCAGTACCCCTCCTTTGCGCTGAGTTCCATAGACTAACTCGCGGGCTTTTGCGGGTGCTCTGATGGTCTCGAGGATGCCCTCGATGCTTGCCGCCTTTGCGGCCTTAGCAGCCTTTCGCGCAGATAGATACGACATCCCTAAACTCGCGCCAACCGTCAGAACAGTGCCCCAAGAAACCGCAAGCGTACCAATCGTGAACGCTGTAGCTCCCAGAGCGGATCCGAGTGCGGCTACTCCTGCAACAACAGGCGGCATTATCGTGCCACCTCCCAGGCTACAAAATCATCATGAAGCTCAACGGTTGCAATTCCCCCCTCTAGACGCGGATGAACAACTTTGTTTCCACCTACATAAATTCCGAGAATTCCGCCAAAATTTGGTTCTGGTTGAAAAATTATGTCTCCAACTCTTGGATACTCCACGGTTGGGAACCCAGCTTTGTGGCATGTATGAGCAACCAGGGATTTAAACCCTCCGTGCTTACGGCAATACTTGTAAGCAGCGTGTTCGGTCGAATATTTCGGATAAACAAAAACTTCCTTACCGCTGATCTTCTTAATCCATTCGGTAACGAAGTGAGCACAATCATGTTGGCCCCATTTAAATGGTTTAAGTGAATTCTTGAGTATGAAAGCGGTTATTTTGAGGGAGGTCATCTATTTCCTTTCGTATTCAGGGCGCTCTGATGGCCGGGAACCGCCACTTGATTGAGTCGGCATGTTGTTGGGCTCTTGGCCCCAAGGGAGATCCTTTTCCACAAGGCTCTTTACATAGCGAAGGCCCGTGTCGTCAGGGTATCGCGATTTCTGATCTTCGTTCGTGTAGTGGCGAACTCGAGGGCGGTCTAAATCCGCGATGCTTGATTCGAGGGAGAGGCTGATACTGCCTGTCTTTTCACCTTCATTCACAACCATCTGATCCATGCGACCAGCAAAGTGCAAAGTGGGATCGGGAATGATTCCATTCTCATCAAATAGAGCCTCCCATATCTTAGCTTTACGTCGCCGATATCGAGCGGACAAGGCGAGCGAAAGCATCTCTGAAGGCACTCCATTGAGCTTCACTGAGCTATTCGCAACCGTAAGCTTGTCGGTTTCCGTAGCGCCTCCAATCTGACCCAAAATGCCCACACCCGTGTAAGTGTTACCATTCCAAGGCAGGTCTCCGTATCCAGTCCAAGCATACAGCGGATTATCTTCGAAATCCAAGAATACGAGATAGGCGTGATGGGTCCGGCCACTTGCGAGAGCGGCCAGTACCTGAGAGGTCGCTGGTCTGCTCATAAAATGGCCTCCGTCATTGCAATTGATATTCCCACGCGCCGAAGCTGATCGACTGTCCATTCTGGCGTAGCAGCCAACCGCCACTCTCCTTGTGGATTGTTAAAGATCAAAACTTGTCCAGCTGAGCACCTGAGAGAAACAGGTCGCGGAAATACTTCAAAGGTCGCGCCGCCGAGAGAATTAGTTCGAACGTCCTCGAGGCACTTAAAAAGGGACCCATTGATTTCAAACCAGTCACCCGCGATTAGAAATTTAGAATTATTCGCTTTCGCATCGGTAATCGTCATCGTGCTGTCGAAAGTAGAAAAGCTCGCTAGGTTAACGACTCCTGTTGGCCGTCCACGCGATGATCTCCCGCCGAAGACTCCGCACTTGAACGTTCCAACTTGCCCCTGAAGCCTTAACAGGAACGACAAGAGCTTCTCAGCATTGTCGCGAAGCATCGGTGTAAATGTCAACTGTCGCTCCCAATAGCTTCCATCTGTCGATTGGACAGAAGTGATGCCTGTATATATCCCGCGATGCGACACCCCTTGAGATACCGGCTTAAAGGTATCAGAGATAGGGCCGAGGTCGGTCGGAAAACTGAGTGGATATGTAGGCATTTGATTGATTTCGATCCCTACTCACAGCGGCCTGACCGTTCGGTTTTCGGGATAAATGCGTTAATTCTTTTTATGCTCTGGTTTTGATAACCAGAATGATTCGGAACCATCATTGACATAGTTCTCGTATGACGAAGCGCGCCAGCGCTCAGCGTCCTCTAAAGTGAATCGGGTGCCCGATTGCATCGCTTTTAAGTTCACCGTTACTTCTCTCAAGGCGTCAGTGACTTCGATCATAGCTTTAGTATTTGTATCAACATCCTTCCGGAGTTGGCCGACATATATTCCAGATCCGAAAACCAGACTACAGACTGTCAGGATTGATATAAAATATCCCATTGTTTTATTCACTGCTTTAACCCTCCATTTGTGTTGAAAAATTTATCCTTCATAAAACGAAGGCCGTAGGTCGAAATGACGATTCCGACGTATGCTACTTTGAACCAAAGAGGTGCCTTATCCAGAGCTTCGAACCCTGCCGATACATGGACTGCCATTGAAGGAAAGAAACATAGTATGAGCGGTATAGAGTGAAGCAGTAAGATGTATTCATCTTTCCATGTGAACTGCATCTGCTTAACGCTTTCAGTGTCCGCGTCATAGAGACGTTTTTCGCGCTTTAGCTTAAGTTCGTGCTGTTTCATTTTCAGCTCCATAGTTTGTTGCTGATAAAGAGCCTTGCGCTCCTGGTGCCGCTCAAGGAAGCCCTTGGCGATTGATGCAATGAGTGTCCACATAGTTATAGTCCTAATTCGCTGATACACCACATAACGAAAGCCGCCACCACTTCGGCATACTGCTCTCGCCCGAAATCATCTGGGTGGAGAGAATCGCTTACGATTTGTGTTATTACTCCTGTCTGTGAATTAGTTGCCCCATTGGAAGCCGGGAAGGCGACATCGGTAGCTTGATGAGCCCAAACAGGGACAACATGCACGTCCGTTTGAACATCATCAAAAAGTTCCAATTTCTTTTTGATGATGGGTACGATCTCTTGATTGTATTGGGTTAGGGTCATGCTCATCCCCAACGCTTCCGACACAACCCCGATTTTAGCATTCGGCGCCGCCGACTTTATACGATTAATAATAAAAGCAAGTCCCCCACTGATACGCCCAAGCACGTCACCTTGCGCCAACTGCTCTGAATCGTTTACACCCAATGCAACTGTGATTACTTCCGGTGTGGTGAAGCCTTGCTGTGATAAGTAATAAGCATAATCAAAAATATAGTAATCCCCAAGGTTGGGGTTTGTTTGATAGTTTGTCTCTTCGTCCACCCCTGTATTGGTGAAACACCACTGCGGGTTGACAGCCTTATCCCTCGAATCCGCAAGCTTTAAAAATGGGTTTAAAAGGACCGAAGAGGGAGATGTTGAGCTAGGAACGATTGGGCTTGTTCCACGTAAATTATCTCCACCATAAAAATTAGAGATAGACCAACTTTCACGACCTTCACCAACGACACCACCATTCATGTTCAATGTTCCGATCATATTCACTGTGGCCCCAAGTGACTCTAATTTCGCTTTGGCCTTAGAAGCTGTTTCACGGTTTGTGATACTGTCCCCAATGGGGTTCCAATTGATTGTTGCTGATGTTGAAGCCGGAGCCTTACGAACGTTTACCGTCTTTTTATAAAGAACTGAATCTGTGTTCGTATCTTTGAGATACAGATCAAGAGTTGTCCCCAACTCAGAATCATTTAGTAGAAATTGCCGCCGTGTGAACTCACTCTTGGGTTTATTAGAAAGTAGTGTTCTGTATATAAATTCAGCGTTTCCGGGCATTGGCCGGACTGGATAAAGGTTTTCTACATAAATGGGTAACTCTCTGCCATTAAGTATGTAAATATTATCTGGAAATAGTATGTTTGGATCACTTAGCGCAACGGTTTCAGCAGCCTCTTCAGCAGTGTTTAGGCGGGTGTCTAGTTCACTAAGTCCAAAAGTTCTGCCATTTTCTTGGATGACATATGGCAACGAAGTGTTGAAAAGACCTTCCCAACTTGCGCCAATTTTTACTAAATACCTGCTATATGGCTCAGATGGGGTGTTACTCCCCTGATATTTAACTATGGGGAATTGCTTGGGGCTCTCTTGGGTCTTATTCCAATCATAATAGTAGTCTTCAGAGAAGTTTTGACCGATTACTATTCGGAAGTATTTAGTACCGGAAATAGTTACTACTTCGCTGTTGCCGTCATAATCTGAATTGTTAGGATTTACCCCATAAAATCCTGCTTGACCTCTTAACTTTAAAATAAAATTCGGGATGTAAAGATATCCGTCATCTTTACTAAATATCAAAGGTTTATCTGGCAGTATTATTCCTCGGCGATTTAGTTCCAACAACTCGGCGTCGTTGGACACTATTCCTAGAGCCAAGGATTCGATGGTATCTGAAGAAGAATCTACCGTGTCGAATGATAAATGCGAACTAAATTCATTCCCGAGAGTCGACCCAAGAAAAACAACATCATCGGAAAACGCTGGTGTTGCCGCATTTCCAGAATTGTAAACTATGGGAAACTGTTTTGGCGACTCGTTGTATTTAGAAACGTCAAGGAAAATAAAGTGTTGAAAGTTTACACCCAATGGCGCACGGAAATATTTAACACCACCAATGGTGACCACCTCACCGTTACTATTGTAGTCCGAATTCGCTGGGTTGATTATGGTTACAGGTCCCGTTCCTTGCCGCTGAAACCACAACTCAGGAAAGTAGATGTAGCCGTCATCTTTGTTGAGAATAAGCTTTCTTCGAGATGCAACGACACCGCTTCTTTCTATCTCCAAAAGCCTTGCCGCATCGTTATCTTCTTGTAACACCCAAGTAGAAGATCCGTTCTCTTTATACCACACACCGTTATTATCGGGATCGCCGTCATTGTAGACGTATCCAAAAATTGTCTCACCAGTGCTGTTTGTGCCCCCTGCAAGGCCTGCAAATGTTGATGAGATCGCGTCGTAATTATTGGTCAGAGCTGCGCGAATTGGATCGAGCAGTCCATTTATCTCTGTAGTGCTGTAGTAGCTACGGCCCGCAATTGTTGGTGGGCTTGCGTTTAAGCCATCATACCCATCATTAATGATATTCACGCGCCCAACCTTAGCGGTCAGCTCCTCGCCGCCTGTTCCTACGGCAACAATTACCAGAAAGTACTTTCCGGGTGCGTGATTGGTATCCCCAGGTAGGAGTGACACGGTGCAATGCTGTGCTGTTTCAGCTTCCCAAGTGTCAGCTGTCAGAGCCGAGAATGAGGTGATATCCTTCGCGATTTCTGGAACAAATCCTTCGTCGAGGGTTGATTTTATCTCAAGGCGTAGACTCGCGATTTGAGTATGATCGACAACTAAATCCTCGTTGAAAATCCCTATCTGAATAGCCACAGAGTTCCCCCTGTAGAAGCTTATGCTTGAAGATATGCTCCCCGTTTCGGAGTCTGCTGTAATTCGAAATGTCTTTTTTAAGCCCATACAAATCGCCTTCTAAAATCCTCGGTAAGATGCGTCCTCGATCGCCGCGCGCGTTTTATCCGCGATCATAGGGGTTGCTTGTTCGATCTGCTCTTGAACGGTGTCCTTTACATCCACCGTGAAAGTGTTGTGCATGACTATCGTGATACCTTTTCCACCTCGATCAGGTCGCCCCTTGCGAAGGTCGTAGACATCTACTTGCTCATACGGATGCGCTGTGAATTGGACACCACCGCGACCATCTGATCCACCTGTGCGCGAAACTCCAGGAACCTTGAAGCTGCCTTCTTTTTCGAAAGATAGCTCCGTGCTTTGAATTGTTGATACGAGTCCAGCAGTTGCGCTGGTGACAGCTGCCATGGCGCCGAGGTTTTCAGGGAATTTTCCTGATGCGGCCTTAGCTATACCTTGTGTGATACTGATAATCGAATCGGCAATAGCGAAGGCCTTGTTGACCGCGAAAAGCGCCTGATAGATGCCTGATTGTTCTCCAGCGAAAGCCTTTGTGATATTCGCGAGATCTCCGAACATGCTGGCATTCGTTTGCAAGATCATTGACTGCTTCGCCTGCTGGAACTGCTGGAGCTTGGCAAGGTGTCTCTCGTTCGCCTGATCGATAAGCTTCTGTTTCTCGTCTTCAGTTAGCTGAGTCTGCTCTAATATGAAAGCCCGTTCGCGTTCATGTTGTGCGAGCATCTCAGCTTCCCGATTCATCATGCCAGCGAGCGGATTGTTCGTTGGGTCGAGAGGGACTGGCTGATCAAGTCCAAGAAAGCGCTGCGCTCCTGCAAAACTGTTGTTTACGACGAAACCTGAGCGAGAATCACGTATTGGTTTTTCTGATTCTTCGCGATGGCGTTTGGTTATGTCCAGAAGTTTGAGTTGAAGATCCGCCTGCTCTTTAAGTGCTTCATTTCGCTTGTCGTAGCTGACGCTTTCGTCGCCAGTGATTTGCATCAATTCAGCAATTCTAAATTCCAGTTCGGCAACCTGTTCCGCGGTGCTCAAACCATCGAAACGAAGTTCATTCTGCCTTTCCAGTAGCTGGTTTTGCGCCTCCCGTTGAGCCGCCTGAAATTCGGTTTCGGCCTGAATGTTGCGCTCAGTCTTCAGTCTTTCTTCGTTCAGTTTTTTCTGTTCGCGGAATGCAGCCTGGGCAGCTTCAATTTCCGCCTTGCGAACTTTCTCCATCTCAGCTTCAATCGCCTCTGCAAAACCACTGTAACCCATGCGTTCAGCCGCACGCCTTTTCATCGCCGCTGTCGGCGCTCTTCGACCTCCCCCCAACCCCATGTTCTCCAAAGCTTGCTTTCGAACTTCTCTCTCATCACGTGAGACCTGACGGATCAGCTGAATGTCATAGATTACGGAGCCGACCATGTTGGAGAATTTCCCCTGAATGGAAGCAGCGGTATCTTCCATTTCCTTTTTGAGGTCCGCCATCGCTTTAACGAACCGAGTATCGACCACATCGCCGGCAGCCTCCGCAGCTGCTTCTATCTCACGAAGTTCCTTGGCGTTGTCTTGGAAAAGCGGTATTAGCGCCGTGGAGTCGCTGGCGATCGCTTCCATATAAAAGGTCATATCGCGCTGGCTGAGATTAGCCTCCTGGAGGCTCTTCACATATAAGCCGAGAGCCTGATCGCTCGATAAGCCTTGGAATTGCTCCTTGGTGACGCCGACCAATGGTGCAACGTTCTCAAAGAAATCCTTCATCGGACCTGCGCCGGTCTGCATGAAGTCGCCAATCTTGTCGTTCGTGTCCTTCAGTATATCTGCGAGCTTCTCTTGCTCAATTCCGTAGGGCTTTGCCCCTCGAGCGAGAATCTGAAATTGCTTAGCCTGTGTGCCGCTCAAACGAGATAGATTCTCGAGCTCCTGAGCCGCGTTGATTGTGCGCCGAGTAAATTCGACCAAGGCAACGCCACCCGCCGCAAGAGCTGCGGTTGTAGCTGCGCCGATAGCTTTACCGGCAGCCTCCATGCGGAGCTCTGTCGACTTCATATTCTTGTCGACGTCCTTCTTGAGGCCCGAACCATCGGCTCGGAGAGAAAGCCACAAATTCGCTATGTTACTGCGACTCATTGAGCGATTTCTCCTTTCGAGCTTTGTCGGCGGCTGCCCATGCTAGGAAGATATTTTGAATCCGTTTCGCTGACGGCTTTTCCTTTTTCACCTGAGGCGCTTGCCCCCGTGTTAGGAAATCCGATACCTCGAAGAACCCGCCGCCCTTTTTCTTGGCTCCCTGAGCTGCAAACATGCGCACCGAAAGAACCGCCAACTCGTTGTCGCGCTGGTCTAGCTCTTCTTTTCGCTGTGTGCAGTATTCTTTCCATAGGGCTTTGGTTTCCTCCGGGCTTAGTTTCCAGTATTGCTCAGGGCTGATTCCGCAACGGATGACGATTCTTGCGAAGTCTTTGAGGACTCCGCTTTGGACTCCCCCGGCTCTGAGAATCCTAGAAGGTTATTAAGTGCTTGGTTTGCGCCGGCTTTTTCTTCTTCAGAGCCTGACTCGTAAACCTCTGCTATATCCTCAGGCGTGTTGCGCACATTGGGCTGAGTCTGAAGCGCCCACAACCAGTTCACCATGAGAGTGTATGGATTGTCGGAATGCTTCAGAGAGTTTATCCGGTAAGTTGTGCGGTTGGTCCGAGACAAAGTCAGAGCCCGGCCCCCGAGAGTAACTGTGATCGTCTTACTCATTAGGACAAGGTAATGGCTCCTGTGATACGGACGGTAGCGGTGCGCATCTTCTTACCATTGACCGGCAGAGCCCACGGTAGGGTGACGACGTAGCCTGTGAAAGTAAGAGTTTGGCCGTTCGCAATCGCAACGGACTGATTGAGTGGAGTCCCTGCGGCGTGTGCTGCCTCAATGGCTCCATGGGCCGAATCATCTTCGTCCCAGTCAATTTCTGCTGAAAATCCGCGCCCCTTCGCGATGTCTGCAAGACGAAACTCCTCGTCGGTTGAATCGTGATGCGTTTCGTCGATTTCCTCGCGCTCGCCGGTGTTGATTTCTGAGATGTCCGCGTCCTTTACCGCGGTCAACGAGCTGGAGACTTCAACGCTCCAGGTGGTTCCATGTGATGACTCTGACATGATCGTGTCTCCTTATGCTGATAATGTATAATTGAAGGTTAGATCTACCATGCGGCGGTAGGTTTGGCCGGTGTTGGCAAAGTCTTCACTCACGTCGTTCAGAGCGACCGAGTGCAGGTTACTAGAATTGTCTCCGATTGAGGTACCCACAGCGGCCTCAAGAACGCTCTCGATAGCATCGCTCAGTGTAGTCACTTCGTCTGGGTTACCCGCCACGCAATCGAATTGATATGCTTCGGTATTCCAATCAGAGCGGCCTGAGTGATGATAATCAGGATTACTGCTGATTTGCGTAACTACGATATACGGCGTATCGGTGCCCGGGGGCGCAATCATTGGAAACATGCGTGCGTTCACGCCCGTTCCGATGTGACTGGTAATCTCTGCACGAGATTTCAAATACGTGGTGAGGTCTTCGCGGAATGCCTTCATACTCGGACCTTTCCACTTACGATTCGTGCATTTGCTTTTTTGGCCTCGGACTCGATAAAACCACCTATGACTTCACCGTAGACTTTCGTCGCTTCGTTCTTGTTTTCATCATACGCAGGTCGAAGAAACGGCGCAGCGGGTGTGCCCGGGTGCTGAACGGTTCCTGCAAATTGATCATTGCCAACTGGTAAGGCCCCCGCGGGGTTACGCGGCTTTATCTCGTGCGGCTGGGTTCCATATTCAACGAGATGTGCATAGTTCGCTGGATCCACGGGCTTGCCATCCACAACACGCTTCCGACCACGACGAGGGCCGATGATTGAAATGATCGCTCCGGTCTTCTTTTCCATCCGGATGACATTTCCGAGAGACTTGCGAAGATCTCCATGACGACGGCGAACCTTTCGGCGAGCACCTTTGATGATGGGGCGCGATGCCTTGTTCAAAGCTCGACGATTTCCACGGCGTTCAACCTGTGCGATGATCTTGTCGATCTGGCGGTTGGCCTCTCGGAATCCTGTAAAGGACGCATTGACTGTAAATTGCGCGGCCATCAGGTGTCGTTCCTTACGCTTGCGAGGATTAAGAGTGCACGGGCGCGCTCTCTGTTCGGGACAGGAAGCACCGCTTCGACTTTGTGGACCATTCCACTGCAATTCACTCGATCGCTAGTGTTGAGATCTGAGATACGGTCTTGATAGCGAACAGTGAAGCGAACCGCTGCACGCGAGCTGACTGCCTGTGCATCTTCAAGTTCGCGCCCTGAGAGATACTCTTGGCAGGACCAAACAGTATCGAGAGCGACCCAGTTATCCTGAGCGCCTCCGAGACCAGAAGCCGCGACCGGCTGATTCCGCTCTAAAGCGATTCGTGTATCCATTCTGCCAACACTCTTCATTAGAATCCTGCTATTGAATGGTTGCGGTTTAGGATAGCCTTGACTGTCTCAGGAACTTCATGACGTGCCTCGCTGCCAGCGACAACTGGGTTCCGATTGTCGTAGTAGTGAGCAATCAACATTTTGATCGCTGTGATGATATTCGGAGAAATCTCCGCGACTGTCGCGTGTCCTGCCGAATAGGAAATTCGAATGGGGCCAATCTTGTTTTCACTGAGAGACGGGCGTTCTAGAAAACGAATCAACGCAGTGTCGCCATCGAGCTCTTCGAGGTAGTCGGTCCCTTCTGTGAGTGTCTGCTCTTGGTTGTCAGTATCGAAATACTGGATGCTTGTGATTTCTGTAACCGGTCCCGATGGGAGGTAGAAATCAGATGCTGGAAATTCTGAAAGAACGGCGCGTCGGGTCTGAGTGATGATGGAGCGATTGGTAACATCCTCAGCTCTACGTCTCGCGCTCTTGATGATTTCAGTGATCAGCGAATCGTCATCGGAGAAATCGACGCGCAAGTATGCCTTAGCCTCTGCCAATGTGACTGGCTCGGTGCTCGGTGCTGCTGTCGCTTTATCGCTGAGAATCATCTTTGAAAAGGTGACTCGCCTGCCAAGACCCTTGAGGCAGACGAGTCGGTTGCACTACAAACTAGACTGATACTGCGATGCCCTTAGGACTCCGCGTCATCCTCCTTGCCAGTTGGCTTCTTCGCCGCTGGCTTTTTAGCTTCTACCGGCTCGGCAAAACCGATGCGGCAGAGGTGCTTGGCGTCGACCACTGAAAGATCAGCGGTCTTACCAACTTTGAGGACTTCTTTCCCAACTACACATTGGGTTTTAATTTTGACTTTGATCTTATCCATTAAGAGGCGGCTCCATGTTGGAAGAACGTAATCGCGTCGGCACGCGTGAGCTTGCCGTCGAGACGCTTGATGAAGCGGAAACCAATTTGGCCATTCTCCGCGTAAAGTTCATTGAGGCGCTGCATTACCATGCTGAGACGGTCAACGATGCGGTAGTAAGAGATATCACCGAAGATGATAGACTTAGCGTTTACCGCGGGCGCAGGTGCAAAGTCGCTGTTTGCAATTGGGCGGCCATGGAGTGTGTTGGGCTTGTCTAGCGCAACAGATGGCTGCCAAATGTATTGACCATCTGAGTCCTTGATCTTGCGCAGCATCTTCTCGATGCCATCACCAAGAATCCACGATGCGTTAGAGCGGTAACCCTTTTTAAGTGAGTAGTAAGTTTCGATGGTGTCCTCAAAGGTCACAACAGGAGCCGCAGATGCTGCCCCTTGGTATCCTGTAACGCTTTGACCCGCGACTGCAGTCGTGTTGAAAAGACCTGTCGGCTTGCCAACACCGTCTCCTGTGAGGAATGCAGATTCCTCCATTTCGTTGAACTCGTCAGCAGCATCCGCGGATAAGGTGCCGGCGATGTCATAAGCACTGTCCTGAAGAAGCTCTTCAGACACCTTAATGATGCCTCCTCCCTTGTGTGCACCGATTACGACATTACCAAATACTGGCTGACCTTCTGGGGTTGGGGCCTCCTCATCATGCCAACCAAATGTTGCGCGTGCTGTTGATACTGGGATGTTGCGGTCGCTCGCGGTTGTGATGGTGCTGGCGAGTCCACGGACGACACTGACATCAGCCATGAGTCGCATGAGCTCGGCAGCCCACTCCTCAGGCACCAAATATCCACCCTCGGAATCAACACCAGTTTCAAGCGCATTAAGCATCTTGGGAGCGTGCTCGAGGCCATTGCGCCCTTTGCGCGCGTATCCGTTGAAGAATGCATTCTTGTATTCTTTCGAAGCAAGCGGGCGAGCACTCGGATCACCAATGCCGTCGATTAGGTGAAGGCCTCCTGCTTGGTCAGGAGTCTTATCCATAAACTCTTTTTTCGAGTCGGCCTCTTCGAGCCGTTTGATCCGATTCTGGAGCGAGGTGAAGTCTGCTTCAATCTGCTCGTATTTTGACTGCTCATCTGCGGTGAGGTCGCGGTTTTCTTCTTCCGCTTTGTCTAGGATTTTGCGCTGTGCGGTTACTTTCGCTGCGCTTTGTTGCTTTAGCTCAATGATTTTGCTCATGATAATTCAATTAGCTTTTGGTTGGTTTCTTGCCGTTTGCGCAGCAGGCGCAGCCGGGAAAAGTCTTTTGGTTCGTTGGGCTCTTCGGCATCGGGCGTTTGATTATTCTCAATACGCGCTTGGTATGCTTCGGGAACGTTGGTGAAATTGCTTACTGACTGGCAGGAGGCTGCGGCCTTGAGAGACTCGAACACTGTATCGACGAAACCATGCTCTTTTGCGCTCTCCGCATCGAACCAGGTTTCATCATCCATTAGCGCGATGATCTCCAATTCATCTTTGCCTGTGCGTATGGTGTATTGGTTGATGATCGACTTCTCGATTTGATCGAGCCGATCTGCTTGCTTGCGCATCTCTTCGGCGGTCATCGCGAAGTAGCCATTTAGAGAAGCGCGGTGAATCATGAAAAAGCCGCTTTCAGAGATCTCTATGGAGTCGCCTGCGAGGGCAATGAAGCTCGCGATCGATGCGGCAAGGCCGTCAATAAAGATATTGATCTTCGCTGGGTGCTTTACCAGCTCTTGCGACATAGCATAGCCATCGAAAATACTACCTCCGCCCGAGTTTATATGCACATCGATTTCAGGAGTATCGAGAGCCTTAAGCTCGCGAATAAAGTCCATTGCTGTAACACCGAAATCTCCGATGTAGTCATAAATCCAGATCTCGGGATTCGCGCCCTCGGCCTTGGGCTGGATTACATTATACCAAAATTTCATGCTGCGTCCTGCCTTTCGGTTGAAGGTTCTTGCGGATTCATTGCGCGCTCGGCAGGGACCAGGTCAGCCGTCACGTAATAGGTTTGCCCCTTCTGGTCTGGAAGGGGGTTTTGGTTCTCCATCGCAAGGATTGTATCTTGGTTGAGCCACCCGTTGCGGAAGCCAATTTGATAGGCTTCGTAACGTGATTTAATGTCCCCTCTGAGGAGCCCATCCACGGAAAATTCTACGTAAAATCCTGCATCACGCTCCCGCTTGGTGAGCAGCTGCATCTTAATCCGCTGCTCCCAGCGAACGAGATAGGGCCGAAGCGAGTCAACCACCCATTCAATGTTTTGATGCTCGATGTTTGAGAAAGTCGCGTTGTCGAGAATGCCGACTTTGTGCGGAGGAATGCCGAATAGCTGAACGATCGCTTTGTCTTGCTGCTGACGAGATTCAAGAAATTGACTGTCTTTGTTTTCTGAGCGCTCGCGGATGAATTCGATTCCTTCCTCGAGGATGAACGGAAAATACTTTTTCTCGCCAGTTGTTGCCTCGGTAATCTGTTTCTTGAGCTTTTTGATCGTTGGCTCCTTCAGGATGCCAGGCGCTTTCAAAAAACCGGACACTTTTGAATCGTTCGCAAAATAGCGCCCTGCATTGTCCTGAAGCGAAATAGCCAAGCCAATTACATCGTTGCAAGTGCTTGCGAGACTCAGTCCCTGAATCCCGTTGTGCGTAAGCCCTCGAAGATCGAAGACGTTCTCTCGAGGCATCTCTTTACCATCATAAATGTAAATGAGCTTGGAATCATCTTCTGGATCTTTGCGGATCTGCATCTTGTTGGGGAGCAGAGGCCACAGCTGAACCACGTTGCCCGCGTTGTTGCGAACGATAGAAGCGTAGCACTGCTGACGCAGGGAAAGATGAGCCTGCATGGCACCCAGAAAATCCGCTGATGTCATCTCCGGATTAGGAGAATCGTGCAGAACGGCATGCAGTGGGTGATTGGTCGCTTGTTTACGGCTGCCGCCGGATTGCTTCTGATAAACTTTGAGCGGCAGCGTTGAGACTGTTTTCGATAGCAGGTCGACGCAGGCAAAAACCGTAGATACGCCAAGAGCTTTATCAGGGTTAACGTGAACACCCGACACACTCGAAAGACCCTTCAAAACAGTATCGAGCAACTCTTTCTCTAGAGCTGCTTTCCGTCGTTTTTCGAAGAATCCGAATAATCCCACGGATAGGGTATTATTCAGCAGTCAAGATGTAAAACCACCCCAATTGTGTTTCCAGCTTTAGTGCTGTTTAGTTGTGTTTAGTTTTTCTCAATAAATATCCGCAGAAAGATATGTAAGTGATCCGGATGGGGCTGAATTAACCGCGTGACAAAAAAGAGCTGCAACCCACCTGTATCTGAAGTATTTAAACTCACAGGAAACCTCAACAGGCCCGAAGAATACACCCCTCATTCTGATTTCAAAAAATCGAATTCTTACGATGTAAATACCGCTTTTGAACATAACTTTAACTTTGCAATGAGTTTTCTGGTTACGACTTATCTTTCCAGTGATTCCAGAACTTTCTCATGGATGCACAAGGTAGTCGCTTTTTCTCGTCTCTCTCCATTTTAAAGCCATCGCGCTTCATCGCAGCGATTGTTTTTCGACTAGTCTTCGCGTAGAAGCACAATTCGGCTAGAGTCATCGGTTCGTTGATGTCGACCCTGTAGACTTTTCCTGCGACCGTGATTTCGGTGTAAACTTTTCTGATCTCCATCATAGCGTGATTAGATCCCTTCCTTCGTAAATCGAACCAGAGTCCTCATTGATTAAGCGAGCAAGTGCCATGATTGTCGATACAGGGCCGTCGATCTTCTCCGAACTCCTTTGCTTGTCCGGGATCATCGCACCATCGGGATAATATTTCGCAACCATGTTGCCAACCATCCACCGATAAGCAGGGTTTCCATCCGTGCGGATCCCACGAGTGTTGATCAATTTCTCATACATGGTCATCGGCTCAGTGTAGTTGCTCGGAGTCTGACGGAACTGGATCAGAGTTTCGCCTTCCTTCTCGAGTAGACTGGCCGGATGTGATGCGAATCGCGGGTCGAAAACGTATTCAATCACGGACACGCCTAGCTGGTTCAGTTCTCGGCTGATGTCCTGAATGATCCATTCGTAATCGATCGCATTGCCAGGAGTCGTTCTAATGAACCCACGGTCGACCCAGCGCCGAATGTTGTAGAGCAATTTCTTGTCACGCTTCGGATGCTTTTTCGTAGCGTCTTCGGGGATGTAGATGAATGGAATCACGGTCACCTCGTCGTAAACCTCGCCCTTGGGAAAGGTGAGCGACAGGCAGTTGAAGTCATCCCAAACCGCACAGTCGACGCCGAAGTATCCAGAGCACCCATACAATTTTTCTCGATCGATCTCTTTCGGGCATTCGTCGAAGTTCGAAATATTTAGCCACTGCCCAGCAGCCTGCGTGAATATGTTGAGCTGCTTGCGTTTGAAGTCGGCAACCTTATCGGGTCCACGCTGCTTCGCGTCGAGATATTCGGCCCGCATGGAATCAATGGTCTTCGAGACTCCGAGATTAGGGTTCGCTTTTTGCCAAGTCGCTTCGTTTTCCCAGTTGTCGTCTTCGTCGGCCATCGCGAGGAAAGCGAACAAATGGTCATTGCGGTTCCCTTCTGGATCGGTGAGCACTGCCTGAGATTGCTTAAGCAGAGCACCGCAGAATGAATCCTCGTCCTCACCCGCGGTAGTGATTCCCCATGTCAACGGTTGCGAGCGTGCGCCGATACCCGACTGCATGACATCCCATAGCGACGAGTCTTTGAACTCGTGGATCTCATCGAAGACCGCGAGATATGGGTTAAGACCATCGAGGCGCTTAGCGTCGGCAGGCAGCGGTTTCACGAGGCCGCGACACTTCGGAACCTCGATGCGGTCAAAGAAAATCTTCGAGCGCTTCTTGAAGGCCGGAACAGATTCGAGTGTGACGCGCACATTGTCGTAAGCCTTTTTCGCCTGGTCGCGTTTGGTTGCGCAGCAATAGATTTCGGGGCCGCCTTCACCCTCGGCAAATAGCGCATAGCAAATCGGAGCCGCAACCATCAGTGTCTTTCCGTTCTTTCGCGGAATGTAGATGAAAGCGATTCGGAAACGACGAAGATCGGTCTCTTTGTGCCTCCATCCGTAGACCGACCCGAAGATGAAAGCTTGCCAGGGCTCCAGCTTGAACAACTCACCGGCTGCAGGGCCCTGCCAGTGTTTGATGAGTGGACAGAAATTCAGAAATCGCTCAGCGGCTTCAACGTCAAAGGTGTATTCGAAGTCGACGGTCTTAGAAGCCTCAAGGTCGGCAAGGTGACGTTCGCACGCTTTGCGGATGTAGCGCCCGACAGATTCAGGCGGATCAGTGAGAGTCGCCTTTGCGTAGTTTGTTGTCCGGTCCTCAGACAAGCCCACGCTCCTTTTCAAATTCGGTCAGCTCGTCTTCGTCCTCGGCGTCCTTCTTCTCAAAAATCTTCGAGCGGTCCTTCGGAGAGAGACCAAGCTTCTCGGAAGCCGTGCCTAAGGACTTCATTGCAGAGATAAGAGCGTTATTGTCTGGGTTGGGATACCGAGTTCCCTTCTCAGGATTGTGAAGCGTCTCGCCTGCCTTTCTGACCTTCGGGCCGAGTCGCATGACCTTCTCATAGTTGATCGCATAGACCTCGAGCGTTGCTTGGTCGAGTGAGTCGAGTTCGCAGCGATCCGACAAAAGCTGAGCTACGCGATGGAACTCATTTTTGGCTTTGACTGTGAACCAACTCGGCGGAGTCAGCCCGTGAGTGAATGTGTTGGATGCTGTCATGGGTTACCCTTGTGAAATTCTGACACACTTTTTTTCGAGTTAGCCATACGGTCTAGAGCAGGAGGTATAAGAGATTCGACCCCGCCCCCCGTATCGGCGAAAAGATGATGTGTTGGCTTGCCCGATCGCTCCATCGCGTTGAGTCGACCATGACATTCGGTGCAGACTGACGCGAGATTGTCCCAGTCGAGTGCGAGGTCCGGACGTTCGACGATTGGTTCGATGTGGTGGACCTGTTGCGCAGGCTCATGCCGGTCATGATTGCCGAACGGATCGCAGCAAAGTGGATCCTCTTGGAGCTTGCGCGCCTGTAGTTTCTGCCATGCTCCCGAAGAGCGGATCTTCCGAGCATACTGCTGGCGCTCGGTGAGCTGAACCAAGCGTACCGATTTTCCGGGTGCAGTTCGTTTGTGCTGGGTGAATCTACCCACAACAACCCCCCGCAATCGGAATCCCAGTTCCAGCATGACACGCTGCCTGCGAATCATAGATCGGAAGATCGTCAGCGGTTCCGGTTGTTGCCTTTCGTGTCGATGTCATCGTGGTTAATTTGACAATAAAATTTTCAGAAAAACAGGTCGCGCAGACGAGGACCCAGCTTAGCAAAATCGGTCAAAAAAGATTCCTTGGCGGGGGGGGGCTATTGCTCATGCCTTCGCCTCCCGGATCGAGACCCGAGACTTCAGGCGCTTTTCATCATAACCCGGCTGATAACCTGGAGCGCGCTGACTATGGGTTTTGAATCGAGGCATGCAAATAAAGTGACACTATGTTGACACCATAACAAGCCAAAGATTGCACTATTTGTGGATATTACTGAGATAAAATCAATTATGTGCCGAGTCCCGTCTATCCCGCCACCTTTTAAAGAGAAGCAGCCCGAAAAGGCTGCTTCTCTGCTGTATAAGCGGCCTTAGAGAGGATTCAGACATCATTTAGATTGAGTCTTATTAAGTGCCATTTAGCGGTTTACACGTCTGTCAACTGACACCAGAGTGACACCAGAACATTAGGGGGTTACCCCCTAGCATGACAAAAACCTGACACTATTTGGCCCATTTGGCCAGAGCGATGATCGACCCAACCGAAATTCGCATCGCATCTATGCGCGGCGGCGACCTGCCCAGTTTTCGAGACTGGGACGGACGTTCGGCAAAAAAGCCGTACGGGTGGGACTGGTTGATGCCACAGCCGGACGGTAGATCGAAGCGAATGCGTAAGGGATTTGCGACCAAAAGAGAGAAGCAAGACTTCTTCAAAGCATTCCGGGATCAGTGGCGTTTAAATATGTCTGCTATGATCTCATTTGATCCCGATCTTTACAGGCAGGCTCTAGAAGCAAGGGATATTCTGGGTAAAGTCTCAATCATTGAAGCCGCCAATTATTACGCCACAGAGAGGCCCGATAGAAACTCAATGAGCTTCGGTGAGTTGTGTGAGGAATTTCTAGCGCGGACTGAGCGGAGAAAAAACAAAGGGTTGACGCACATGACTAAACACCTTGAGCGAGCGAAGATGTTCATCGAGCCGAGCATGCAGATTGCCCAGATACAGCGTTCGGATTGCCAGATGTTCATCGACTATTTGATGGAGTCTCCAAATTCGCGCACTGGTGAACCGGTTGGCTCGGTCACAATTCACAATCACGCTGCTACCCTCACAGGGTGCTTTAATTACGCTATTAAGTATCACGAAGCCTTGATCAAGAACCCTGCGTCCCACCTTGAGCTACCGCCGCGCAAAATGAAGCCCCCAATCACAATGGATGCTGCGGATGTTGAAAGGCTTTTTAGGGCAAACGAACATAAAGACCCCTCATTCTGTGGACTCATGGCCCTATGCTTTTTTGGAGGTATCCGAGTATCAATGCTATATCTTGACAAGGGCGAGGCCGCCACCGGGGCGATGGATGGATCAGAGATAAAGTTTGATACCAAGCGCCTGATTTTCAGAGCCGAGCAAATGAAGCAAGGCAAAGAGCACCTTGCTGAAGGACTCCCAGATAACCTTTGGGGGTGGTGCAAGCTGATTGATCCGAATGACTGGGGTATGACGCGGCGTCAGTTCTATGTGAGGCGTGAGCGTTTCGAGAAAAGAGCTAAAATCAAGATCCCGCATAATTCGCCGAGGAAGTCTTTTGGAACCTATTACAGTACGCTTGAGGGAGATAATCGCAGAGCTTCTCAGATCATGTCCGACTCAACCGACAGCATATTCTTGAAGCACTACAAGGCGGACAATCGGAGTCGCGACGAGGCGAAGCGTTTTTTTGGCATAATAAGGCATGTTGATTCCCACAACGACTACCCCCGTGTGTCATCAGGGGCGTCCTGAGGAATCCTTGCACGCTTCACCATCTCTTCAATTTGTGATGCCTCACTGCGGCCGTAAGCTTTTCGAAGCTTAGTGAACTTCTCGTAAGTCTTCGGCTCTAGCCTGACTGTTACGGCTTTTTTAGGCGTTGAGCGAGGCTTGCGCCCCGCTCCTTCGCGTTTCCCTCCTCGATTCATGACGCAAGCTTTGCTGCTCGGGAGTAAAGCTCGTCGCCTGGAAAGAGCTTAATTTCATCGCGTGCGAAATAATCAGTCATCATGTCGCTGTCATTCTGGACATTCATGGCCTCAGCAACACCTCGAGGGAACATGCCTTTTTTAGGTTCAATTTTGATCATGTCTGGATCGCACTGAGCAACCCAAGGTCCCTTTGAAATTCTGATCCCAGCGCGGACGCCGTTTACAGTTAGAAAGTTTTTTGAGAGATTGATTTTTGCTTCGTTACTCATGGTTCCAACAAAGTATATATCTTGATTTTTTGCAATCATTTTTTCAAATTAAATGGAATAAATTGAGAACCAAGCATATGTCACAACGCCCTTGGCGCGTGACTGCTTGGCGTTCACCACAGAGACATTTGCGCACTCTGACAGTTTCGGAGCCATAGGCGTTCGGTGCTTTGGTGAGGTTTTCAGAAGTGCCCTTAATAAATATCCGCGGAAAAATATGTAAGTGATTCCGATGGGGCTGAATTAATTGCGCAACAGTAGAGCGCGGCCAACCATCTGAATCTGAAATACCTAAACTCACAGGAAACCTCAGCAGGTCCAATAGACCCATCCCTCATTTCTATCGCAAAAAACCGAATTCTTACGATGTAAATCCCGCTTTTAGACATATGTTTGAACTTTTGCTAAGATTTCTGATTGGACTCAATCGCCTTGCAGGTAAGCTGGGCCACATTCAGGCGTTTGCTGAATCGAATAACCCATCTTTTTTAATCTTGAAACGATTCCTCTGCAAATTGTTTCGGCATCCTCTTGCATGAGCCACACGGCGAGTGTGTCACCTTCCGGGTAGGGTGCACGAACTTCGGGGTCATAGTGTTCCAGCGCAGAATTGAGCATCGCCGAATACAATACCGTCTCCGCCATCTTGATAGAGGCGTGATTTCCAGAACCAAAATCCTCTATTTCACTCATCCCAATCCGGCGCTTCAAAGCGCATTATTTTGTTACCCCAGCGGCTTAGCCTAGACGCGAACCGCGCGTCGTAGCGGCTGGCCAAATCGGGCCTATCAAGGTTGCTCGTTTGGATGGTCCACTTGTCGCGCCGTGCGTTAAGTACGTCGACAAGGACCGAGCCCATAAACCCGCTTGGATCGTGTTCATTACCGATGTCGTCCAAGGCGAGGAAAAAGGCATTGTGGAGGGTATCGACAAGCTGCCAATCACCGCGCTTGAGGCGTCCCGCAAGTTGCGATGCGTCCCAAAATAGAACAGGTCTCGTCTGCGTGATCAGAGTGCCACCCATGCCGATTGGGGCCTCATAGACACCATAATGTTTTCTAGCGTGTCGGTAAATAGCCTGAGCGATGGTTGTCTTGCCGCAACCGCTAGAGCCGCTGAGGGTAAAGCAAAAGCCCTGTCCCTCGTCCTGCGCCATCAAGTTGCAGTAGCGAAGGGCCGATTGCAGCATCAGCGCTCGGTGGGGATGACCCTCAGTGCTCCACTCGGGAACGAGCTCGTTCGCCGAAAGGGTCGCTTGGGTCGATATTGGGGTCGATGTCGGCTGATTTGAAGACGCGGCCCTCGTTGAGAGTTCCGGCATCTCGATTAGGTCTGCTATGGTTTCCATTTTGCTTTGGTTGTGAGTTGTTCGGCGGGAAAAGCCCCTGGTAGCCGCCGAGGATCGATTTGTTCAGGATCTCCACCGCCTCGGCTGCCGTGAAGTCGTTGAGCCATTCGAGCTGGTCGCCAAAGAAGTCGATCCAGTCTCGCGGCTTGGGTTTCGCCATTCGAGCATGGACCCACTTCGCCCAGCTTTCGGCAAATGGGGTCGACGATGCCAATTTGTCCGGCGGCTTGAGGTCTGCCAGCACCCCGTCAGCAGTCACTCGGGATCTGCCTTTTTTTGATTTAGTTTTTTTAACTGAAGATGAAGTAGAAGATGAAGAATAGGGCGTGACATCTTTGTGACTCGTCCGTGACTGCGGGGGTGACTGCGCTGTGACATCACCGTGACTCGGGCGTGACTCGCTTTCTCGAGTTCGACCCGAATCCGTTTCTTTTGGCTCTATCAGTGTCCTGGAGCGTGATTTTTGTTTTCTTATGCGTGCACCTTCGCGCTCGCTTTCTTCGCGTGACATCCTGCGGTTTATCAGCGTGACATTTCCGTGACCATCTGTCGCCACGTCTGCAATCCCCGTATCTCGAAACTCGTCGAGTATACCGTTTGCGACGCCCTCAGTACATCCCCAGATTCGCGCATATTGCGCTACGCTATAGTTTAGGAGTCCACGCTCTTCAGCGTTCCACATAAAACAAAGACAATCACTCCAGGCTCCCTTTGCCTCAAGGGAGAGCATACGCGTGTCACGAATGTAATCGTTCACGTAGAGCTGGAATGCAGGTGCTTTAGCCATCAATCAGCTAACGCCTCCTATCTCATAAAAGTGCATACCGATGGCCTCAGCTTCGGGATATACATGCTTAAAAAGTCGACCCTTAGAGGACTTGTTAAGCGATTCGCCCAGTCGGTTGACCTCGGCTTTCGAGACCTTTATGAATTGGACAAAGGCCCCAGAATTAGTTCGCAAGGCGACATAGTGCTTCTCCCTGCGGACAGGCTGTCGCGCCGCATTAGTGGTGCGTGATGGCATGATGCTGTAAGATTTCAGTTTTTCAGATTCCGCCGAAATGGCGGCGGGGCCACTGTCGCTCTTACAGAAGCGCCCCAAGCGTTCCCCGCCAAGCGGGTATTGTATTACTTGGTATCCCCCGCCATAAAGGTGGCGAGATGCAGACACAAAAAAACCAGCACGGAAAGGGCGCTGGGGTGCCCTGTAAGATTGATCAGACCCCCAGCTAAAGTTTCCCAACTCGAATGCGTCAATTAAAATCATCCTATAAACCTCCCAAGTAGGTGTGCAAATGCTGCCGCAGCCTGGATCGCCACAACGCTGTTTCCTGCCGCGCGAAGCTGATCGGCCCGGGCCTCGTCCACCACCATGGCATCACCATGAGCCACGCTGCGAAAGCCGGGCTCAATCGACGGCGCGAGATGGGGACATTGCTCGATGATGTCGCCCCATCTTTGGTCTTCGGGGCCGGGGGCGAAAAGCGATATATTGACTGTTTCGCCAGAGAGTTCTGATTCTCTTTGCCGGTTAGCTTGTCCGAAAGGGCAGCCTCCGGAGTGGGCCACTTCTTTGCCTGCCCCGAGAGCGTCAACCTCTCCGATCCCTTCTGCCCTCGATCGCGGCTGTAGTCGCTGCCCTGGGCACAAACTGCCGTTGGCGTTTTCCAGTGGTGCTCCGCCATGACTTCCAGCTTGCCGTTTATCTCCCGTTGCCCGGATGAGCCGTTCGCCATCACAGTCCGCGCGGTAGGCCACACAGAACCAACGTCGTCTTTTGTGAGACGCTCCAACATCGGACGCTCGAAGAGTAGTCCATTCCGGACTCCACCCGAACGCGGCCAAGGTCCGCTGAATTTCGTCAAAGGCGGTCCCAGCCCCGGCAGAAAAGATTCCGTCGACGTTTTCCAAAAATAGCCACCGTGCCCCAATGTCGCGAGCGACCTCGAGAATTTGCGGCAATAGGTATCGTTCGCCGTCTGTGCCGCGCTGCTTTCCTGCCACCGAGAAATCGGGGCACGGGAAACCGGCAACGACTGCATCCACGCGTCCACAAAAAGGCTCCCTAGGGAAATCTTCGAGGCTATCGATCCAAATAGGTGCTGGCTCCATACTCTGTTCTTCCATGCGTGCCAAGAGAGTGGCCGCTGCACTTGTTTCCCGCTCAGCGTAAGCCACGGTTTGAACGTCGATTGCGTGGTATTGGCAAGCGAGCTCCAGTCCGATGTCGAGCATCCCGACCCCGCTGCACATTGAGAGCGAATTGATGCTGGAATTACCCACATTTGCCCTCACTGATTGGCTTAAGGGTCCATTTTTCGCCATCGCGTGACACGAAATAGACTCGCTCCTCAACAGGTTCGCCTAGCACGTAAACCCAATCCTCGTCGATGTCGTCTTCGCCATATTTGTTGATCGCATCAGCTCTAGACATCACGCTGAAGATCTCTACGGTGATATTCTCTCCCAGAGGCGGTATGCAGGCGCAGTCTAAATCGTCTTCAATTTGACAGAAAAGGTAATCCTCCACGGCGTCATCTATAGTTTGACCCCATCCACCTTCCACCCTGTCGCGGATAAATTGCCAGCCCGCAAAATACTTTGGTATTTTATTACTCATTTCACCCCCTCCAAATAATCAAGATTCAGCTCAATCCACTGATCCAGGCTAGTCACCATCTCGACACGGTTTCCCTCAGCCCTTAAGTAGGTGTGCCAAGTCCTCTGATTGTAGGTAGGCTTATTACCAGGCAACTTCGTTTCGACGTAGAGGCTATGACACCCACCACGGGCTACGGGCAGATGTAGATCTGGGACGCCTGCCTTAGCTCCCTCGGCCTTGAGTTTTGAGGCGACGACTTTGTTTCGCTGACCCCCGTTGGGAATCGCGTACCACAGCGCGAGCTGAGGGATGGTCGTCGCCTGTAGATTCGCCCAGCGAATCATGGAGACCTGTAGCAGGTGCTCGCTCATAGCAAGACCCCCACTCCGCAAATAGCCATGCATGCAAAAATCATCATGAAGACCAGCGTTCCGCGACGTGTGTCTTTATCGAGTGCGCTTTTGTAGCCCATATAAGCGCTCCATATGAGTATGATCCAAAGGGTCACCGTAGTCTTTATGTATAGATCCGAGCTCATACCGTGGCCCCTTCCGCAAAGGCACGCACTGGATACACATCGATTACTTTGCCGTCAGTGTCTTTGAGCCGGGGCATGACCCCGCAAAACTCCCAGTACGCCACGGCACACGAACGGAGGTCTGCCAAGTAGGAATCACGTGAAGCCCCGATTCCTAGGGGTGAGCGGGGCCGCTGCTCGCTCCAGTCCCGATAGTTTTGCACGGTCACTATCATTGAGAAACCCTCTCCTCTGCAATTTGGGAAACCCTGCCAGTTGTCTCGCATATTTCGCACGCGGAACACCCCGAGCGAAATCCAAGCTGCAACTGATCCTCAATGCGCTCAATCGCCCGTCCGAGCCCCGCACTGAATAGGCAGTCTCGCAAATCATTGTCTGATGCGATGATCTCGTAGCCGCCGACGCAGTCTACCCTCAAAACCTGCCAGGCGGAAATTTGCCTGCGGACAAACAAGTCACGACGGGTGATCATCTTTAATATTACGGGAACTAGAGACTCTAGAAGCCCTTTGCGCAGACCTCGCTTAGTCATTTGATGGGACGCGACAATCATTCCGAACCCCCTTCCCGTGGAATGCGATTGGCGGTCACCACGACCTGCACGGGCATCTTGGTTTTCACCCAGATTTCTTGCTCTTTGAAAAACTTGGCACTTACAACCTCGCAGGCTTCCCCAATGGTCTCTAGTGGTAGTCTGCGACCTTTGGGCGTCTGATTGTAGTCGTAAGCCGCTTCTATGATCCGATCTGGTGCCGTGAGAGGGCTATCGCCTTGAGGGATCTGCACCACCCAGCCGACAAGATCGGTCGGCTCGAGCGTCCGGTTCGGGTCTGTTATGACGATGCAGAACTGTTTCTTAACAGCCGGTGGCTTATCTTCCTTTTCAGCCTCTTGCTGCTGAAGTTCTTGGTTTACGTCCTGGAGTATGTCGTTGATCTTACGCGGCCCCGGATCTTCGGACAGGTTCCGTTGAAGTATCAGCTTTAAAGTCTCTGTGTCTATCTTAGCCATGTCGCGTTTTTTT
>JABSRG010000039.1 GCA_013215165.1 Opitutales bacterium
AGGGACAAGATTTCCGCGAACGTGTATATGTTCTGTCAGGCCGAGGTAGGTATCGAGAAAGCCAGGTTCTTCTGAGATCGTGTGACAGCGCGGTGAGTCGATCAGACTCTTAATGTTTTCTTGAGCTGCCTCGGGGTTGAGGGGCGTGCTGAAGATTGAGGGATGTGTGACGATGCGAAGATAGCTAAATATAGCCGGCCAGGTCATGCAAAGTAGGTCTGGGTCACGCGCCCGAGACTTTAGAAACTCGATTGCTCTTGTATTATGTGGATCCTCTTGGTTGCTGGCGTAAATCAGGATGTTCGCGTCGATTGAATAGCTCATGCCTTATCTAGGACGCGGTAGAGTGCGTCTTTATCAGCGATATTCACTTTATTGCCCATCGGTTGGCTTTTCCAGGTAATCGAGGGTGGTTTGGCTTCATGTTGTCTCGCTTCATGCTGCGCCAGCGCTTCGGAGAGAAGATGGGACGCGATTTTGCTGAGTGAACGTTTTTCCGTCTTCTGTATCGCTTTCAAGCCATCCAGGACGGGTTTCTCAAGGTCGAGTGTCGTGCGCATGTATCTGATGCTGTCATTTTTTGCATCAGATGTCAATTTGGTTGATGCTGAGATGACGAGCCATAGGTAGCGCTTTAGATCTCGAAGAATCGGTCTCGGTCGCGAGAATTGGGTTTACCGCATGGGACCTGGGAGAACCTGTTAAATGGGGTGTCCTCTAACGCTGGAAGAAGAGGTTATCCGCGAATGAACGCCAATTTGCGCGAATGATTTTTGGAATTTTTTGGGATCGATATCGCTGTTGACGGAGTGAAGCGGAGATGGCTCAGCTATGGTGAATATTACCCTCTGGCGCCGTGGCGTTCCAGTCGCCTGTGTGGGCTTGTTTAATGAAGGCCTTGTCTTTTGACTTAAAAATCACCCCCTGGTGCTGCTCTGAATTCTTATTCCTCGCTCAGTTCTTTGATGAGGGTGAAGCTGCCTTGAGTGCCGTCTTCGATGAAGGCTAGGGTGAGGTGGGGATTTTCGGGTAGGGCGTCGAAGGAGCGTATTTCTTGGATGGGTTTGCCGTTGATACGGGTGACGACGGCGCCGGGCTGGAAGACGAATTGGTAGAGGGAGCGTTGGGCGATCTCGGCTACGACGGCGCCTTCTAGGTCGGCGGGGAGTTGAAGCTGTTGCCTGATCTGGTCGTTGAGTCGGACGAGGCGGACGTCGCTAAGGAAGGGGCCAAAGATGGGGGTGCGGACTAGGAAATCGAACCAGTCGCCGAGGATGACTTGCCGCTGAAAGATCTGGTTTTCGCGAGAGATGGTGAGGGTGACTTGGGAGCCGGGTTTTTTTGTGGAAATTTCGATCTGCAGGGCGCGGACGGTGCGGACTGCTTTGCCATTGACGGATAGGACAACGTCGCCGATCTGGAGATTGGCGCGATCGGCGGCGAGCCCAGGCTGGATCTCTGCAATCCGCACGCCTTCGGGAATGCCTTGGGAGTCATCTCCAAAATATTGGCCATCGAGGAGAACGCCGAGGAGTCCACGTCGGTCGACAGATGGCTCCGAATTTTGTGCGTAGCTCGCTAGGGTAGTGAGGCCCATCATCAGGGTTGCTACGAGGCGAATGATTGGGCGTGCTGTGCTCATGGGGTAGTGTTTGATGTCAGATGCGTTATTTCTTATTCTGAGCAAGATAAAAGCCACCGATATTGGATACGTGGTTGTTGATGATCTTGGCTACAGTATGCGGCAGGGTCTTGCCTTTGTGGCATTCAAAGATCGCTGCGATTAGGGCGATTTCGATATCCTCGATTTTGTGTCCGCTTTCATTCATCTGCCGAGCTATGTCGATAGCTTGGGACTCTGCTTTTTTGTAGTTATCGAATTTTTCTTGGTTGGCCATTGTGTGGAAGAGAGTGTTTTGAGAGGGATGTTTCAACTCTCATTAGAGTTTCGCAGTGCGGTAGATGCGGTCGACGCGTTTTGTGATGGAGGTGAGAGATTCCCAAGGGATGGTGTTCCCTTGCAGGGAAAATTCTTCGAGTGAAATTTTTTGCTTTTGCTGGTGGCCGATGAGGACGGCGGGGTCGCCCGCATTCACGTTGTTCAGGTGGGATACGTCTACAACGGTTTGGTCCATAGTGACGCGTCCCAAGATTGGACAGTGTGTGCCGTCGATGAGAACGTGTCCGCCGCCGGTTCCGGGGAATGGGATACCGTCGGCGTAGCCTGCAGCGAGGAGGGCGACACGGCTGTTGGCTTTGAGCCTCACTGTGCCTCCGTAGCTGATGGGTGTGCCTGCCGGTAGTCGTTTGACCAGGGACACTCGGGTGTGGAAACTGAAAACAGGTTCCACGCGCACATGACCGATGGCGGCACTTGTTTTAGGCTCGATGCCAAATTGGAGCAGGCCGATGCGGACTGCGTTAAAGGGCCCAGGATTTAAAAATGAGGATAGGGCTGCGCTGTTGTCGGCATGGAGCATCATTTTGTCGCTAGGCTGAAGGTCGAGCCGCTTGATTAGTTGCAGCATACGTTCGCGTTGCAGATGCGTGTAATCCAAGTCACTGTCGGCGCTACTGAAATGAGTGAACACACCGCGTAAATCAACTCCGGGGCTTTGCTGGATGTGATGATACAGTGCGTCGGCTTGTTCATACCAGATACCGAGGCGTCCCATGCCTGTATCGATTTTTAGGTGGATTTGCACGGGGCGACCGCGTTCGCGCGCGAGACGACTCAGCCGGTCTACTTCAGAAGCTGATGAAACGGTGACCATCCAATCATGATCAGCGATTTCGCTCAGCTCGTCAGGTAAGACTGGACTGAGGATGAGGATGGGCCAGCCGGAGCCGATTTCCTCGATCTGTCTCGCCTCGGTAACATTGGCGACTGCAAACAAGTCGGCCCCGGCCTGCATGAGGCGAGTTACGGTTTGCTGATAGCCATGACCGTAAGCATCTGCTTTAACCACCGACACGTAGCTGACTCCAGGGGGTAGGGCAGAACGGATTTTGTGGAGATTACGCTCTAGTGCAGCGAGATCGATCTCTGCCCAGCAACGGCGTCCGAGAGGTGGGGCATATATAGACACGAAAAAAGCGGCCCCTGATTGAATCCTGGTGGCCGCGGTCCAAAAATTTTATGATGCCTATCCCTCTTTGGATGGCGAGGTTGGGTGAGCTTTAGGGGCTGGTGCGGTGGGTTCAGCCTTGGGAGTCACAGGCGGCGTGCGTGGGGCGGGCTCCTCAGTGGTATCCATGGCTTGGCGAAAATCTGTTTCGATATCTCGGGTGGCTTTTTTGAATTCGCCGATGGATTTACCAAATGAGCGAAACAACTCAGGGAGGCGTTTGGCTCCGAAGAGGAGTAGAATGACGAAGAAAATAATGATCAGCTCAGGACCACCCAATCCTTGGATGAAGCTGAAGTGGAGGAGCATATCGTTAATCATAGCGATGTAAGTAAATGGGTTATGCGGTGCTGTAAACCGTGAACTCTGATTCGTATCGGGTGTTTGGGAGTCGGGCCTGTCATGGGAAATTACGGGAAATGTTATGAGAAACTAACGCCGGAGGTTTCAGATGGTTCCTCATTCGTCGAAATTTCCCTCCATGAGTGAATCGCACCACAGTGCTCTCGGCGCTTCTCGTGTCCTGCTTGTAGATGATGACCGACTGTCGCTTAAAGTCGCACAGATGGCCTTAGAAAAGGCAGGTATGGAGGTCGATAGTTTCACAAATCCGGAGGAGGCGCTGGCATATTTTGAGGAACATCCCATGGGGTATTACACATGTTTACTCACTGACTACAGTATGCCCGAAATGACTGGTGTGGAGCTCTTGGCGGCTTTGAGGCAGCGCGATGAGTTTCTCTCTTGCATCGTGATCACTGCAAGAGATGAGCAAGATATCGTTCGAGATTCTTATCGGCGAGGGGCTCTTGATATGTTGGGCAAGCCTGTCGATTTGCGTGAGTTGCTGCGCGTGATGCGTTTGGCTTGTAAGAAGACCGCGCTGACTCGAAAGGAGGCAGAAACGGTCGCAGGAGTCGAGGAGGCAGGCCGGAATGAACGGGTCATCACCATGCCCATGCCCCCAGAGTTGGAAGGGCGACTCAGTATTTATTACCGACCACGTCACGCAATCGGTGGTGATTTTTACCTTTGTCAGAAGCAGGATGCCGAGAGGAATAGTGTGCTCCTGGGTGATGTGTCAGGACACACTACAAAATCCGCCCTGCTATCTTCGTATTTTCAGGGTTTTATCCAGGGGCAGAGTCTTTCGACGAGCAACTTTATCCATGGTTTGCAGACTTTTAATCGTTTGCTCAATCGGAGCAATGACGAGGCCGAGGGCAACCGTAATTCCATTTCTCTCTGCCAATTCTCCCTTTCGAACGATGGTCGCACAGTGGAGTATATTAATTGCGGTTTTGAAGCTCCGCTCACGATGCAGCGGAGTGGAGAGGTGCGTGTCTGGGAAGAAGGCACGTTCGCATTGGGCTGGTTTGACGAGTTGAGTGCGGTTGCAACAGAGGAGCAGACTCAAAACGATGCTTTTCTGTATAGTGCGACGGATGGTCTAATCGATCACGCTGACGACATCGGTGTCAATGCCTGGAGCCTTGCTTATTACGTAATGGAGTCTGAAAAGCGTGACAAGCATGAGGACCGCATTTTATCTAGGACACGTGACGACATCTTGTCTTGTCGTTTTCAGCTCACACCAGATGTGAGTAAGGAGGATCTACCTCAACTGGTATTCTACGATAATATCCCTGGCAGTGATCTGGAGCGTATTAATGACCTTCAGAAGTCTTTCGCTGAAAGTATCAACTTGGTGTTGGGTCAAAAATTCGAGTATCGGCAATATGACGTAACGCTCTGTTTTCGAGAAGGGATTATCAACGCTCTGAAATACGGCTGCCAGAAGTCGGCAGATCTGAGTGCCGAAGTAACAGGTTACTTTATTGAAGCCACGACTACCTTGGGAATCATCATTCACGATCCGGGAGCTGGCCACGACTTCGACATCAATGCTCGTCGGCAGGACCTGGAGAGCGATCTTCCTGGGAGCAAGCATCTTGGGCTTGTGATGATGCACGATCTACCGGATACGACGCGCACGCGTCGCCAAGGGAGCTGGGTGTGTATGGAATTTGACTTAAAGGACAGGGTCGAATCCACCGTGATCCCTTTCTTTCCGTCCCGAATTTCAGACGAAGGCGCGTTTATTTGATCGCTAAATGATCTCGCGATTTCAGATGCCCATGCGCTGACCGAATTTCACCGCTAAACACTGTTTCAACACTGATTTTATTATGGCGCGTCGTCAACTTGTCACATTCTTCGTAGGCACCGAATTTTTCGGAATAGACATCTTGTATGTCAAAGAAATCAACCGAAAGGTCCAGATCACTCCAATCGAACGTGTGGAACCCTATGTTGCAGGTCTCATAAATCTGCGCGGTCAGATTGTTACCATCATCGATGTGCGACAGCGTCTGGGCCTCCCTTTCGATGAAGCCGCCGAGCATTGCATTATTTTGAAAACCAATGGCGAAGTGCGCAAACGGAACGATATGTCCACGGCTGATGATCTTACTTCAGACGACAGTATCGGGCTCCTGGTCGATGGGATCGGCGACGTCCAGTCTGTAGATAGTGATGACTGCGAGGCTCCTCCACGCGAGTCTTCGGACTTTGAGAGCCCGTTTTTCGACAGTGTCGTTCAGCTCGATGATCGTCTCTTAATTGTCTTAGATATTCGCGAGCTGGTCGCAGTGCAGAACGTCGAATCCAACGCTTAATCCAACCACGCCACGAAAGACTTATGATAAACAAATATTTAGGAACTACCTTGACCATCCGCATGGAGGAAGATCTTGTATCTACGATTGCCGCGCAGACGCTTGAGGACTGGAAGAAATGGCTGAAAGAATACAGTGACGCGACTGAGGTTATCCTCGATTTGAGTGGCGCTCGTATCATCGACTCCGAGGGGATAAATCTCATTATCGGCCTCTATCGCGAATGCACAGCGAGTGAGAAAGAATTCCGGGTGGAGCAAGCGAGCCAGGAAAATATCCGCCTCTTTAAGATCCTTAAGCTTTCGAAGGTCTTTGGCCTACAGCCCGCCTGATCGATTGGAATTCACCCTGGTTTTGTCCAGACCTCACCCACTGCCTAGTCCTCAAGCAATAGCCTGCCATGGAAGATGATTTGTTAGACGTATTTATCCAAGAAGCCCAAGAGCATCTGGATGTTTTGGAACCTGCTTTACTCTCGCTAGAAAACGATCCGGCGAATGACGGCACGATAAACGAAATTTTCCGCGCTGTTCATAGTATTAAGGGCGCATCTGGTTTCTTCGGCCTGGATCGTATCTCCGAGCTGGCCCATATCATGGAGAATCTGATGTCACAGGTACGTGAGCATGTCTTCTCGATCACGCCTTCGATGGTAGAAGCTTTACTCAAAGGTACCGATAAATTGCGCGTCATGATCGATGATAGTGCCCATAGCAACGATATGGACACTGCCGTCGAGATTGCGGCAGTGAAGGCGATTTTGGATGCTGAGGGAGATCCCACGCCTCAGGCCTTGGATAGTATTGATGAGGAAACTGAGGTTAAGTCTGTCGATGGGTTTGTTCCCGATCCTTATCTACTCATGAATTGCCTCCGCCACGGGCAAAATTTCTTCATTGTTTCACTCAACCTCATTAAGGACATCGCTGAACGTGGACGGCAGCCGTATAATTTTTTCCAGGAAGTGGAAGACTGTGGGGAATTTATCGACTCGCGCACGGATATTTCAGGCATCGGCGGGTTCGACGATGTGGCCCAGGCAGATCCCATGTTTTCATTCTTTTTTTCTACGGCCATGGCACCTGAATTAGCAGTGGAGATTTTTGACGTAGATCCGGGGCGGGTGCGCCAAATCGACTCGCAGCTGATCAAAGAATATATCGAAGCGGTTACTAAGAACTCGCCCGCTTCTGAACGGGAGGATGGTGAAGAATCGGACGAGCATTCCACTGCAGAGGATACGCCTAATGCTGAGGATGCTGAAGTAGTCGACGAAGCCGAACCCGTCAACGTCGATGGTCTCAAAGATGTGACTAATCCTCCTTTTGCACCGCGTGAAGATGCAACGCCTTCAAAAGCGAATGAATCTAAAAAGCAACCGGTGGCAGAAACGAGTAACACTGCTGCAGGCGCACCAGTCCCCGTTACTCAGGCCATTAAAAAGGACGAAACGATACGTGTATCGGTAAATGTCTTGGACGACTTGATGAATCTTGCCGGTGAGATGGTGCTCATTCGTAACCAACTGGTCCGCCTATCTGAGTCTTTGGCCGCGACGCATCCTGAGTTGAATTCGGCGGTGCACACCATCAGTTATATTACCTCTGACCTACAGGAGAAAGTCATGCAAACGCGGCTCCAGCCGGTGGGCATGTTATTTCGCAAGTTTACCCGGATCATCCGGGATCTCTCACAGAAGCTGAATAAAGAAATCCATTTAGAGATCTCGGGCGAAGATGTAGAACTCGATAAATCCATTTTGGAAGGGCTGTCAGATCCACTGACCCACATGATTCGCAACTGTGCTGACCACGGTATCGAGTCTCCAGAGAAGCGCCGGGATGCCGGTAAGGATCCGGCAGGGCATGTCTATCTAAAGGCGAGCCATGTGGGTGATAAGGTGATGATCGAGATCATTGATGACGGCGCTGGGATTGACCCCGACCGTATCAAGGCGAAAGCAGTGGAGAAAGGTGTGATCACCGAGGCGGAAGCAGCCGATATGCATAGTCAGCAGGCAGCGATGCTTGTTTTTGCGCCAGGATTCTCTACGGCTGAAGCTGTGAGTGACGTATCGGGACGTGGGGTCGGTATGGATGTGGTGAAAACAAACATCGAACATCTTGGCGGCTCAGTTGACCTGCACAGCACCCCGGGCACGGGAACTCGCTTTGCGCTCACGCTCCCGCTTACGTTGGCGATCGTGCCTTCCATGATTATTTCTGTGGATGGCCAGCGCTACGCTTTACCTCAGGTAAATCTGGAGGAGATCGTTCAGATAACCGAGGACCGGCAGATCGAGTATATTCACGGCTCACCTGTGCTCCGTTTACGTGGCCGCCTGTTGCCGGTGGTTTCTTTGAAACAGGTTTTTGATACTGACTGTTCTGAGCAACTTAAGCTCCGTGAGACATCAAGCTATATTCCTGATCGAGGATACCTCGTGGTATTGAAGGTGGAAAAGCTGCATTTCGGACTGGTGGTAGAGAAGATCCACGACTCTGAGGAGATCGTCGTTAAGCCGCTCAGTGGCCATATGAAAGGGGCTAACTGCTATTCAGGTTCCACCATTATGGGAGATGGGTCTGTGGCGATGATTCTGGATGTCCAGGCGATGGCATCCATTGGTAACGTGCAGTCTGAAGAACTCTATGAGGAGCCAGAGGAAGAGGAGAATGTAGACGACGAGGCCATTCAGCAAATCTTGACCTTTAGGAATCATCCAAACGAGCGCTTTGCCATTGCATTGCCGTTTGTGTCCCGCATCGAGCGTGTCAAGAAAGAGCAGATCGAGAAGATCGGCGATAACACCTTCATCAAGTATCGCGACTCGTCTATGCGGACCGTTCGGTTGGAAGACTTTATCAACATCACGCCTCATATCGATGAGTGTGATGAATACACCGTTATCATTCCTAAACTCGTCTGTAAGCCCATTGGTATACTCGTTGCTGAAGTAGAAGATGCCATCAGCACACAGGTTAAACTCGAACAGGGAACCATCGATACTGAAGGTGCTCTAGGCACGGCAATCATCGACAACGAGATGACTCTATTTGTCGATGTATACAATCTATTAGAACGCGCCGACCCCGTCGCATGTGCCTTCTCCAAGGCGAATATCGATTTGTCCAAATTGAAGCTGCTTCTGGCGGAGGACACCCACTTTTTCCAGGCGGTCGTGGGGAACTACCTCAAGGAATTTACTAGCGATGTGACCATCGTGAAGAACGGCCAAGAAGCATTCGAGAAACTCGAAGAGGAAGACTTCGATATGCTGATTACAGACATCGAGATGCCTGTGATGAATGGATTTGAACTGACGAATAAAGTGCGTCGCAAGGGGCGTCGTCCTGATATTCCGATCATCGCTTTGACTGCCTTATCCGGTAAGGATAATCGCGAGCACGGTTTGGATATGGGTGTCGATTCTTACCAAGTAAAACTGGACAAAGAAAACTTGAAAGAGGGCATCGTGCAGCTCGTGACCCAAAAGCTTGCCCACAAGTTTAACAAGCCGTCGCTCGCTGGGAGCTGATACGTTGTGAATGTTGGGAAATCAGATAAGAGTATCCTCATCGTCGATGATACAGCCATCTACAGGCAGATTTTTCTAAAGGCGGCTGAGCAGATCCCCTCAGTCGGACGCGTCGAGGTAGCGCGTTCGGGGCGTGAGGCTGTTCAAATGGTGCGTAAAGGTGGGTTTGGTCTCGTGATATGCGACCTAATCATGCCGGAAATGGATGGTCTATTGACTCTGAATGAAATCCAGAATGTGCGTCCTGAGCAACAGATAGTGGTGGTGAGCGGTGTATCGAGCCGCGACTCCGATATTACAGTGGAAGCGCTGAGTCTTGGAGCGCTCGATTTTATTGAGAAACCACGTGGCAAGGATATGGAGGCGAACCTAAACCAGTTATCTGGAGCTTTCTATCGCCTGTTGAGAACGGCTGCTTTGGCTCGACCTCAAGCGGTAAAGCAGCGCTCAGAGAGCCCGAAACCCACCACGCTTAGAGCAGTCCCAAAACAGTCCGTGACTCCCCGTTTGTCTTCTCTTCAGACACTTGCGGTAGGAACACCAGCTCTAGTGTTGATCGGGGTGTCGACCGGGGGACCCAATGCGCTCAAACAGCTTCTACCCAAAATACCCGCAGACTTTCCTGCACCCATTGCACTGGTCCAGCACATGCCGGCTGGTTTTACCGCTACGCTCGCACGACAGTTGGATAGTGAATGTTCGTTAACAGTGCGTGAAGCGGAAGAGGGAGATACGCTCAAGGCAGGGACTGTGTACATTGCTCCCGGGGGTAAACATCTTGAGCTGAATACAACGGCTTCGAATGACGTACTCGCATGCACGATCACGGATGGGGTTCCGGTCAATTCCTGTAAGCCTGCCGTCGACATCTTGTTTGGGAGCGTAGCAGCGTCTAGCTATCGTCGCTCGGTCTTGTCTGTCATTCTTACAGGTATGGGCAACGATGGCGCGGACGGTGTGGCAGCACTAAAACAAGGTAAGAGCATTTGCCTGACTCAAAGCCAGGATAGCTGTGTGGTCTATGGAATGCCTAAGGCAGTCGATGACCGCAGTTTATCAAATGAACAAGTACCTCTCGATAGCATGGCTGAGCGTATCCTCGCTTGGGCTATGCCAGGTTATAAAAATGAAAAGAGCGCGTAATGGGAACAATCAATATAGAGAAGACGGCCTCATCGGCATTGAGTGACGCCACCTTTAAGAATATCGCAGGCTGGATCGAAAGAGAGTGCGGTATCGCGCTTAATGATACCAAAAAATACTTAATCCAGACTCGTTTAGCGCCCATTATTGCTCACCTCGGTTGCGATTCGTTCGATTCCTTTTACCGCGCAGTCGCGGCTTCAAATGATCCCAAGCTCAGGGCGCGGATTATCGACGCGATCACCACTAATGAGACGCTCTGGTTTCGCGATGCCAGTCTGTGGAAGTTTATAGAGGAACAGCTCCTTGCGGATCTGGCGAAACGACGTGAATCTAAGGTCCGTGTCTGGTCGGTCGCTTGCTCGACTGGGCAAGAGATTTTCTCGTTCTGCATGCTCCTCGATCGACTCGCCATGGGCAATCCATCTATCCGTAATCTCCAAAATCGTTTGGAGTGTGTCGCGACCGATATTTCACCCAATGTCCTGAGTGCCGCCGAGCGGGGTAAATACTCACGTTTAGAGATGAGTCGCGGCCTGACCCCCGATTACAAAGCGAGCTATTTTGATGCAGACCGTCTCTTTTCGACCCTGAAACCTCAAATTCGCGATAAAGTAAGTTTTTCTCAGCTAAACTTACAGGATAATTTTCGGAATTTGGGTATGTTTGATGTGATCATGTGTCGCAACGTCACCATTTATTTCTCCAAAGAGTTTCGGCAGGATTTGCTAACTCGTATGGAACGTAACCTCAAGCCCGGCGGCCTCCTCATTCTGGGCTCGAGTGAATCTCTTTTAGGTTACCAAACCATTTTAAAGCGCCCCAGCTTTGGGCCAGCATGCATTTACCAAAAGGATATGAAATGAAACGCGGACTGCATATAGACGACTCTTACACCATTTATCAAATCATCGCTTCTGCCGGGGCCACCATGGACATGGAGTTTCTCCATGCAGCAGATGGTGAATCTGGCCTTGAGATTCTCGAGGAATTCTATGCGGACCTCAGCGTCATCATCCTCGATTACAATATGCCGGGCATGAACGGCTTAGAGGTATTGGAAAAGATAAAGGAAAACAGCGCCTACCGGAACATCCCTGTCATGATGCTCACCTCTGAAAGTGATGCTAACCTCGTCATGGAGTGTATCAAATTGGGTGCTGCCAACTACCTGAACAAACCCTTCAGTCAGGAAGATTTAGTCAGTAAGCTCATGAGCCTTCAGGGCGAAGCGCCCTGGTAGGCTCACAGGGGGTAAAAAATGAGCAGTCTGGGGCGCACTCATGTTTTGTAGGGTGATCGCGAGAGCAGATTGCCACAGGGCAGGACAGCTTGTCGGTTACATATGCTTCAGATGTTGGACTATGGGCCTGCTTGAATCGGTATGATATTCCAGAAGTGCGTCCTCCACAGCCCGATCTTCTTCGGTGAAACGCTCGTGACTGCGGATATGGTCGGCGGTCGATGCGTGTTGGAAAATCTCGTAGACCTTTTCGGGTTTGTCGGGATCGGTGTAGATACCCCAGAATGTAGCTCCGTCGCGGAGTCGGATGGATCGTAAGCTTTCGGCCTTGCTCAAGAAATCTTCTCTACGTTCCGGGGCGATGATGTAGGTTTTTTGAAGCATTAAAGGACCAGAGACCGCTTCATCGATTGCCAGAGACGGGGTCGGCCAATGCAAAGAGGGGCTCAAGTTACTCTGGCCTGCGTCCTTAAGCGGTAGGCTTTTGGTAACGAACCAAGCCACGACCTGGAGCACAGCGGCAATCAGCAGCGTCGTGGTGGATCCAATGAAATCTGCCACAGCGCCCCAGATAAGACTACCGATAGCCATGCCGCCAAAGAAGATGAGCAAATAGACAGAAAGCGCGCGCCCGCGCACCCAGGGTGGCAGTGTGGCTTGCGCTCCTACATTGAAGGTGGACAAGAGGCTCAACCAAGAAGCTCCTCCCAGAAACATGATGGGCAGTAACAGCCAGAAGCTTGTGATCAGCCCCAACGCGGCGGTGACTCCAGCAAATACAAATCCACCAAGCGTAATCAGCGTGGCGGGACTCATCTTTTTCTTGAGGGCGGTGACTTGTGATGCCAGAGCGATGGCACCCGCCCCGAGCGCCCCGAGAAGGATGCCGTATTCAGTCGCGCTCAGTCCGAGCTCACGCCGTGCGACAACAGGTAATAGAGCCCACACTGCGCTGGCGCTGATCATGAAACAGCCGATGCGGTAGAGAACGGCTCGGAAGTCCGGAGCATGAACGATGAAGCGCAGTCCGGTGACTACAGCTGGCCAGAACTGTTCCGGAGGGAGACGCTTTTCTGTCGTGGGACGTTTCCAAAGCCAGAGGGCGAAGGTGATATACACAAAGGAAATGGCATTGAGAGCAAATACGAGCGTCGGGCCAGCGGCTGCCACGAGAATGCCCGCAGTGGCTGGACCGATAGCACGTGCGATATTAATGCCCATACCGTTGAGCGCGATGGCGTTGGGCAACTCGGCCTTGTCGACCAATTCCGGGACGATGGCTTGCCAGGCGGGAGCAGTCATGGCTGTCGCGAGTCCAAGCAAGAAGGAGAAAGCTAACAAAGAGGCGGGTGTATAGCCGACCGTGCCTCCAGTGTCCGATATTTGAAATAACGGTCGCTATCCAGAGTGAGCGGAAGACTTGGTTTTTGAGCGGAGAGAACGAGCTCATGTCAGGGTTGAAGTTTAGTTTTTATATCTAGTAGGTGCTCACGGGTTTAGATAATGGTTGGGACGTTTTGCCAAAACGTTTGCTTCTGAAGCGTAAGCTTGTAGTAACCCCTGGATGCAGAGGGACACACTTTAACCATAAAAACTTATGGGCGCACAAAACCACCGTAATGTTTTACGGGCGTCCATTCAGAAAGCTCTGGTAGGTCCTCCGTAGCAAGATTTTTGAAGGGGCCTGTGCCGTAGACGATCTTGCCATCAAGGACCGTCAGGACCGATTCCAGATCTCGGATTTCATCTTCTTCGATTGTGAAATAGTCGTCGGATAGGATTGTGAAGTCGGCGAGGAGTCCGGGTTCGATGCGCCCTTTGGTATCCTCCTCGCGTGAGAACCAAGCGTTGTCGGTGTAGAGCTTGAGTGCCGTGTGTCGGTCGAGGCGATTTTTCTCCCCAATGAGGGTCATGCCTCCCATGCCTTTACCGCTGACAGTCCAGTGGATGGACTGCCACGGATTGTAGCTTGAAACGCGCGTGGCATCCGTGCCATTGCCGAGAGGCACACCCATTTCCATAATCTTCTTGAGGGGTGGAGCGTCGTTTGCGGCCTCGGATCCATAGCGGTCAAGAAATTGAACTTCCTGAAAGGCGATACGGTTCTGAACTGATATGCCTCCGCCCATTGTAGCAATCCGTTCGATGTTACGCTCCTTGAGTGTTTCCCCATGATCGAAGATCCAGTTTAAGCCGTTGAGTGGGTATGCGCGGTTCACCATCTCCAGGACATTAAGAATGCGCGTGGCGCTCTCGTCGTAGGTTGCGTGAAAGCGAAACGGCCAGCGTTTTCTAGCTAGGAGATCGACGACTTCAAACAGTTCATCTTCCATGGTGGGGCCGAAGTCGAGGCGCGGCAGGATGAAGTCCTCAAAGTCGTAGGCGGATGCGCGCAGCATTTCTCCGGCACCGTTTATTTTGAGCATCGCATCTCCTTCATCGGGCGAGAAGGCTTCGGTCCAGCGTTCGAAGTCTTCTAGCTCTTTACCTGCTTTTTGTGCGAAGAGATTGAAGCCGATACGGGTGGTCATCTTACCTTCTGCATGGAGCTTTCGGATGACCCCGTAGTCGTCCGGGTAGTTGAGGAAGCCCCCACCGGCATCGAGGAAACTGGTGACGCCGAAACGATTCATCTCCTTCATGAAGTGCTGCGACGAGAGATAAGCTTCGTCCTCGTCCAGTTTAGGCAGCATGTTGAGCAGCGAGTAGAGAATGACCGCGCTGGGTACGGCAATGAACATTCCGTTTGGATTTCCATGCGCGTCGCGAATAATGCGGCCCCGGGGGAAGGTGTCTTTGCTGGTTTTGTCAAAACCGAGCTGTTTTAGGCCGGCTTTGTTGATGATAGCATAGTCATATAGGTGGAGTACGTAAGCTGGGACATCCCCTGTGGCTTTGTTAATCTCGTCGATGGTCGGATGCCGTTGCTCCGCAAATTGATTAAAACTCCAGCCGCCCACGACGCGGACCCATTGGCCCGGAGGGGTGCGTTTGGCCTGTTCGGCGAGCCGGAATAGAGCCTCCGAGAGCGAGGTTTGGGCATCCCAGCGGAGCTCCATGGAGTAGTTGAGCCCTTGGCGGATTCCGTGGATATGGGAATCGTTGAGACCGGGGATGAGGCGATGGCGCTGCGCATCGATGATCTGCGTCGATGGCGACGTGTGTGGAGCCATATCTTCCTCAGCACCTACGGCGATGAATTGGCCATCAGCCACCGCTAGACAGGTTGCCTCCGGGTGTTGCGCATTCATGGTGGTGATCTTTGCGTTTTTAATGATCAGGGTGGCGGTGGGTTCGGAGGTCATGGGAAAGTCTCTGACAGTGCGTAGGCGTGCTAAGTTTTGTGGAGCGAGTTTGAAAGCGCAGGGCAGGCGGCCTCGATGAATTCAGAGATCGCCACCACCCTGAGCTTGGAATTTGAGATTTATCTAAATCCGCTCCCACTCGGAAGTCGGTGGGTAGAATTTATTTTATACAGAAGCGATTTCTTCTGCGGGAACGGACCCTTCTGAGGGCGTCACGACGTGTGGGTTCTGAGCGCGTTGTGGGTATGCGTTGACACGGGTTGCGGCATAATCGATGCCGCTGCCATAGGCGCCTCCGTGTTGCATAATGATGTTAGTAATTCCGGCATAGTGGTCCCGGCGCGCCCAATCGCGTTGCCATTCTAAGCAGGCTGCAATGGTAGTGAGGCGAACAGCTCCGGCTTGCACCATACGGCTCAATGATGCCTCGTGAGCAGCTACAGATGTTGCGCCGCAGCAGTCTTCGACGACGTAGATGTTATAGCCGGCCGCGATCATCGAGAGTGTAGCCCAGGTGGTGCAAACCTCTGTCCAGAGCCCAGTCATGATAATGTTCTTTTTGCCCGTGGCCTCGATGGCTTTGCGGAATCCAATATCGTCCCATGAGTTCATGCTTGTGCGTTCGATTGGCTGTTGGTCGGGAAAGACATCCATGAGCTCGGGCCAAATGTAGCCAGAGAAACTCTCGGTCTCGACGGCTGTGAGCACGGCGGGGATGCCGAACTCTTTGGCCACTTTTGCGAGCATGACTGTATTGTTCATCGGAGATGCTCGGTCGATGTTGGCCACGCCAAAAGTCATCTGTGGTTGGTGGTCGATGAAGACGACTGCGGTGTCTTCAGCTGTATATAGTTTTGTATAGTCCATGGTATGTTGGTTTTTTTGGGTTAGGTTGTTTGGGAAATTCAACTGAAGGCTCAGATGCGGTCGAAGCCGCCATAGGTGTTCACGGGGGACCAACCGGGTTTCAGTTTTGGTAGGGTCGGTGCGTATTTTTGGTAAGGGCCTTTGCCGTGGACGATACGGCCTCCGACGACAGTCATGTCTGCGCGGCAGAGTCGGACCTCGGAGTCTAGGATATTGAGGTAGTCGCGGTCGAGGAGGGCGAAGTCGGCGAGTTGGCCCGTTTCGATGGAGCCTTTTTTATCCTCTTCTCCGGTGAACCAAGCGCTGCCCTTGGTCCAGATCTTGAGGGCTTCCATGCGGCTGAGGATGTTTTCGTCGCCATACATTTGGATGCCGCCAAGCGACTTGCCGGTGATGAGCCATTCGAGAGAGAGCCAAGGGTTATAGCTAGAAACACGTGTAGAATCCGTGCCGCCGCCTACCGGGATCCCTAGATCGAGCATTTTCCGGATGGGGGGCGTTTGGGCGAGTTCTACGGCACCGTATTGGTCGAGGAAGTCCTGAGCTTGGTAGCTGATACGGTTTTGAATGGCGATCCCCCCGCCGAGTCGTGCGATTTTTTCAAGATTTACGTCGGTAATGGTTTCAGCGTGGTCGATACACCAATGGGGAGCCAAGCCGCCGAGCTCATGTGCCACTTTTTCGTAGACGGGGAGGAGCCGGTCGATGGTCTCATTGTAGGTCATGTGCTGGCGTGATGGCCAACCGGCTTTGTGGATGGTGCGCAGGATGTGCTCTTGGCGGATTTCCGCGTCAGGATCGATATCAGGTCTGGGCATCGCGAAGATCTCGTAGTCATAAGCGGCCCAGCAGATGTTTTCACCCGCGCCTACAAAGCGTAGCATGTCGTCGCCTTGACCTGACTTCCAGGTCTGCGTCCAGCGGCGGTAATCCTCGTCTTCTTGCCCCTTTATTTGGGGAAATGTGGAGTAGCCGACGCGGACGGTCTGATGATGGGCATCATGAAGCTGCTGGATGATGTCGTAGGCGGTGGGAAAGACCATGCCTCCTCCACCACAGTCTGCCACGCTGGTGATGCCGAAACCATTGAGTTCTCGATGGTAGTGGCGACTGGATAAGTAGCGGTCTTCTGGTGAGAGTTGAGGGGATCGGGCAAGCGTCTGGTATAGGATCAGCCCTGAGGGATCGGCCATGAGCATGCCGGTAGCGTTTCCATGGCGATCGCGCGCAATGTATCCTCCGGGATAGACCGGAGCATCGGGGCCATTGTAGCCGATTTCCTCGACAGCCTTTTTATTGAGCCATGCATGGGCGTAGAGGTATTTGACGAGGACGGCGTGCTGGGGGGCAGCAGCATTGATCTCCTCCAGTGTAGGCATCCGCTTTTCTCTAAACTGCTCATAAGTCCAGTCGCCCACGACTCGAATCCATTGATCCGTTGGGGTTCGCGCAGCCTGGTCTCGGATCATTTGAAGGCCTTCTTCGACGGACGTGACATTGTCCCAGCGCAATTCCATCGCATACATCATTCCAGCGCGGACGACGTGGGTATGGGAATCGTTCAGGCCAGGGATGATCGTGGCACCGCGGGCGTTGATGACGGTGGCGCCCGCGGGTTGTCTCGCGAGTGCGTCCTCGGTAGAGCCGACGAAGCTGAAGCGACCGTTTTGGACGATAAACGCCTCTGCGATTGTGTTTTTGGCATCTACAGTGAGGACCTTGGCGTGAGTCACGACAAGGGGAGTATCGCTATGCTGTCCGAAGGCTGCTTTGGTAAACAGGAGTCCAGCTGAAGCGGTGGTGGCGGTCTTGAGGAAATCTCGGCGGTTGGGTGTGTGCATGGTCGAAACGAGGTGGGTGAGTGTGTGTGTGTTTAGCTCAGACGAAAGAGAATGAACTCCGCGTCGTCCTGAGCTTTGATTTCGAAAGTGTTACCCTCGATCTCCGCGCCATCGCCGGCGCTGAAACTATGATGGGCAATCTCGATGGTCCCGCTGATCACTTGGACCCAGGCGAATTGATAAGCGCTGGACTCTGGGATGTTTATCCTGTGCCCGATTTGGACTGCGCCGAAGTAAATCTCTGCGTCTTGACGGATTTCAGCGGAGTTGTCTCTGCCATCCGGCGAGGCTAAAAGACTGAGACCGTTTTCAACGCGTTTCTCGGCGATATCAAAATCTCTGTAACGGGGTTCACCTCCTTGTTCGCGGGGTTGAATCCAGATTTGAAGAAAGTGAGAAGGCTGGGCTTCTTGAGGATTGAATTCACTGTGAAATACCCCGTCGCCGGCGCTCATATATTGAAACTCACCCGTCTTTATGATGCGGCCATTGCCGAGGCTATCTTTGTTTTCGAGCTGGCCATCGATGACGTAGGAGAAGATCTCCATGGATCGATGTTGGTGGGTGTCGAAGCCTTTCCCGGGGGCGACGATATCTTGATTGATGACGCGGAGGCTTCGGAATCCGACATAATCTGGATCCATATAGCCTCCAAATGAGAAGGTGTGTTTACTGTCTAACCATCCAAGGTCAGACGCCCCCCCGATCTGCGGAAGCGCGCTTTGTGATGACGATGTCGTGAGAGATCATCGCACAATATAGACCGAGGTGATCTATCTGTATTATACCTTTTTTGATATGTGCTTATGCTTTTTGAGCATTAGCAAAATAACGTTATGTTGTTATACTCCTCTCCAACGCATTGCGGACATTATGAAGGTAGCCCGATTGAAGTATTTTATGGTAACTGCTGAAGAGCTGAGCTTTAGCAAGGCAGCGAGGAAACTCGGAATTGGTCAGCCCTCGTTGAGTCGGGCAATCAAAGAGTTGGAGCGTGAAGTCGGGGCAGATCTCTTCACGCGCACTACCAACCGGGTCACGTTGACTGAGGTCGGGGAGCTGATTTTACCCAAGGTTGACGAAGCGTTGTTATTGATTGAAGAGACTTTTCAGGACATCCGGGAGTTTGCGCTGGGCAGGAATGAGCGGCTTGAGATCGGTTACCTATCGAATGTGTTGAATCCATTTCTGGGAGAAGCGTTGGAGGCGTTCAGACAGGCATCACCGAACATTGCTCTATATCCTCATGAGATGACGCATCCCGAACAATTTTCTGCATTGAGAGCTGGTCAGATTGATGTGGGCCTGGTCGGTCTGTTTTCCCCCGAGGAGTTGCAGGCTGAGTTTGATCTATTCGATCTGTTTAAGATCCCGCTCTCGCTCGTAGTGTCGAGAGATGACCCCTTATCCACGCGTGAGCAGGTGCGTCTCGAAGACATAGAAGATCGTCCGTTGATCAGTTATTCCAGAAAGGTCTTTCCCAGTTGTGAGGCCATTTTTGAGAGAATACACCGTAATCACGGGATGCCTTATAAACCCTTCATCTTAGCAACGAGTAACCAAAGCGCGCTGGCTGCGGTGACGGCGCATCATGCTTACACACTCATCTCGAAGGTGGACGACTCTTTGGATAGTGAACGTGTGGCTTTTGTGCCCTTTGAGGAATCCGTTATGGATGTGAGTTATTGTGGTATGGTGCGACGCGACGAGTGCAGAAAGAGTGTCTTGGCATTTCTACAAGAGTGCCGGCGCGTAGTTAAAATGAAGGCACCTCAGACACTGGTGGGGGCACTCTCGTAACATTTGGAAATGTAGTTTGAAGGCTTTGGGAGTTCTATTGGGCTGGATGCTTGAAGCGTGGATATGGGATGGATCTTCGTAAATTAACCTACTTCGTTACGGTGGCTGACGAGCTCAACTTCAGTCGCGCAGCGCGTCGCTTGGGAGTTAGCCAGCCAGTGGTGAGTCGTGCGATTAAGGAGCTGGAGCATTTGGTAGAAGCCAAATTGTTTTTTCGCGAGTCGAACTTCATCAAATTGACACCGGCAGGAGAGACCTTACTCCCGCGTGTAGAAGAGGCGTTGAGTGCCATGGAGGAGGGAATGAAATCGGTGCGAGATGTGGCCGCGCTGGGTTTGTCTGTTATCGATGTTGGCTACTTGCCTTCGTCTTACGATGCGTTCGTGGGCGATGCCTTTAACGTGTTTTGCCAGACATTCCCGGATACGCGCGTAAATCCACATCCATCGGATCCAGGTCAAATGGTTGAGGATCTGCGTTCAGGAAAGATCGATGTCGCGTTGATTGGTTATATTTGTCCGGAGGTGCACAAGGAATTTGATGCATTTTTCCTTTCTAAGATTCCAACGAGTCTCGTCGTCGCAGCACATCATCCGATCGCGCGAAAGCCGGCCATGGATCTGGAAGAATTGAGCATGTTTCCTTTGGTGTCCCTGGAATCGAAACACTTTCCTGGAAGACACGAGTTCATTACTCAGACTCTAAAAGAAAAGGGGATTTCGCCTAAGAGCATCCGCAGGGTAGATAGCCTGCTCTCTGTCTTAGCGAATATCGCCAATAGCGATGGCTTTTCTATGATGCCCACGGAGGTCGAAAGTGTCGCGACGCAACATGTGAAGTTTCTTCAATTGGATACCTGGGACATCGAGGTCGACTTCCATGCCTTGGTCCGCCGCGACGAATCGCGCAAAACCATCCTAACGCTCCTTCAGGAGTGCCGACGTATTTTGAAGAGTCGGACTTAGTTGTTGTGGTATTCGCCTTACAAAAAATGACCGCGCCTGCATTGCTAGCTGCCCTCGGGATCTGGGCAATGCCGAGCAAATGCCTTGACGCTCCACGGAGCAGGCTTCACTTTTCACCCTTCGTTTAAACGCCAGAGTAGCTCAGCGGTAGAGCAGAGGACTCATAAGCCTTTGGTCGGCAGTTCAAGTCTGCCCTCTGGCACCATTTTAAAAACCCCTTAAGTACTGGTTTTGAGCGGTTTAGGGGATTTTGGATAAAGTGTCACGAGATGACATTAGCGGACGCAAAATGCTCTCAAATGACATATTTTTGGCAACCGTTTGGCGACCGCCTACAGGCCTTCTTGCAGAAGCATGCTGCACACCTGAAGATATAAAGCCTGTTTTAAAGGCTTGGTCGACAATTCCAGGCCATCCGAAAGCGCCAGTTCTGACGATTGTGAATTAACGATTGGATTTCGAGGGGTGTATCGACTGCACAATAACCTAAGGGTTAAAAAGCAAAATGACCTAACAGCCGCAAGAGCAGTCAAAACCGACAGCATGTAAAACGACATTATCCCCTTCACGCAGTTTCTCGCCGAATGCATGAGGCAGTAAGCGCTGAGAGCTGATGGTTACTGGAAAACTTAATCCCGCTATTTTCTTTCAGAGATATCTTGACTGCTTCATTCGATCACCCAACGTGCGCCACAATGTCCGATAGCGTAAGATATGCTTTCCTTTTCTTTTTTAGTCTGGTCAGTTCAGCCTCAGAGCAAGTTCCTGAGGGTCTGCGTGGGGGCATCGAAGTGGACGCTAAGACCCTTGAGCAAGCATTCGCTTTAAAAGCAGCCGGATGTGAGTATGTCATGCTATCTGAAGTGGCCTGACACATCTAGCCTCTACGGGCTGCGTGACCGCACCATACTGGAACTGATCTATTCAACGGGAATGCGGCGCTCTGAAGTGATCAAATTGGAAACGCGTGATATTCAATTTGACCAAGGGATCTTGCTCGTGCGCCAGGCCAAAGGAAACAAAGACAGACTTATTCCAATAGGCAGTAGGCCCTAAGCTGGCTCAAAACCTACAACGAAAAAGTGCGCCCGTCGCTCCTACAAACCGCCGATCAACAAGCATTCTTTCTTAGCTACTATGGCGACCCGTTAGTGGCAGATTTTCTTACCGAGACCGTCAAGAAATACATGAAAAAGGCTGGAATCACACGCGATGGAGCCTGTCATCAATTCCGCCACGCCTGCGCTACCCACATGTTGCAAAACGGAGCCGAAAGCCGCTATATCCAAGAACTCCTAGGTCACTCCGACCCCAAGTCTACCCAGATTTATGCGAAACTGGATATTACCCAGCTCAAGCAAGTGCATGGAGAGTGCCACCCGAGTGAGCGGTAAGGTTGTCTAAGATAGTCTGATAGACGGGGATTTATTTGAGATCCTTGAAAGAATTTCAGTGACAAAGCCTGTGGCAGATTAGACTATCAGACGTAAAGTTATGAAAAAACCGCCTACTTCTAAATCGCATGGCACTCTAACTATCGGAGGATGGATTACCCCTTGTTACGTGTTGGAGGATGAGAGAAGGTTAATCTCTCAGAGTTCTTTTTTTGAGATAGTAGAACTTCGTAGTCGAGGTTTAAAGCTTCAAAGAGAAGTTGCTACATTCCTTGATCATCCCGCAATTGGAGGTAAAGAGGTTTCGCAAAAACTATCCAATCCAATCCTTTTTACTGATGAAAGGAATATACCAATATATGGGTATGAGGGTGAACTTCTTGTTGATATTGTAATGTCCTGATCAAAGCCCGACAGACGGGCATCTTTGATGGTGAACCCGGAAGAACTTATGCTAGAGCAGCTGAAAATGTGTTACTTTCTATAGCAAAAGTTGGTATTGTTGCGCTGATTGATGAAGCGACAGGTTATCAAGCTGTTCGTTCTAGTGATGCTCTCCAAGTAATCCTCGAGAAATATCTTAGGAAAGAACTAGCTGCATGGGCGAAAAATTTCCCGACGAGTTCTATATTGAAATGTATAGGCTTAAAGGGTGGCCTTGGCAAGGGAGAGGCGTTAATCCTCCAAGTGTAGTAGGCCATTATACGAAAGATTTGATATATAAGCGATTGGCTCCTGGATTAGTTGAGGAATTAGAGGCTAGAAATCCCTCAGATGATAAAGGTATTAGAAACCATAGACATCATCAGTGGTTGTCAGATGATATTGGTAACCCCGCGTTGTCTCAACATTTATATGCTATTATCACTTTGATGAAAGTTTCTAGCGATTGGGATAGCTTATATATGAAGGTAGAGAGGGTTTTTCCAAGGGTGGGCGATAACCGTTGGCTTGATTTAGATATTGAAGGCGAGGAGACCCAATGATTTTAGATATGCGATACTGATTATGATCGCTGAAATATTCTTCTAGTAATGCCATATCCTATCGATAAAAAGTTAGTCGTTGGAGTTTCTACGTCTGCATTATTTAATCTCGAGGTTGAACATCAAGTTTATGAGCGAGAAGGAGTTGAAGCTTACTGCCGGTATCAAGAAAGTTATAAGGATGTTGCTTTAGAGAAAGGCCCAGCATTTCCGTTTATTCGCAGATTTCTTAACGTCAATAAGGTATATGATGAACAAATGCCTGTTGAAGTTGTTATATTGTCTCGTAATAGTGCAGACACTGGAATTCGCGCATTCAATTCTATAGAGCATTATAAACTTGATATTACTAGGGCCGCATTTACATCGGGAAATCCCCCCTTATCGATATATCCCGTCATTTAATATTTCATTGTTTCTTTCAACCAAAGAGAAAGACGTAGAAGATGCAATAAAGCAAAAATTTCCAGCAGGTTATTTGATACCCACGTCAGTAGAAGATGACGAAAAAGATTTAGAATTTATAGTGGCTTTTGACTTTGATGGAGTTTTGGCGGATGACGAATCAGAAAAGGTATTTAAAGAGAGTGAGCCGCTAGAGATTTTTCACCAGCATGAAGTTAAGAATGTTCAGCGGCCTTTAGGAGCGGGACTGCTAGCTGATTTTTTTATGAAATTTTCTTTCTTCCAAAAGCTGAGGAAGATAGAAAATATAAGCGTATCCTTAAGACGTCGATCGTCACGGCTAGAAATACACCATCACATGAGCGAGCTATTAACACCTTCAAATCCTGGGATGTAAGTGTTGACGAAATGTTTCTTTTGGGAGGTGTTGAAAAGCGGCGCGTCTTAGAAGTTTTGAAACCTCACATTTTCTTTGATGACCAAAAGGGTCACCTTGATCCAAATATCCTAGATACACCCCTTGTCCATATACCATTCGGGATTGCAAACCAATGACATAGCAAGCTGGCTATTCTGCCTGTCACGAGTGAAATGGGCGCTCAAGCTGTTATCTTTCAGGTCGCTACAAGGAAAATCGCTATTTAGCTGTAAGTTGATTCTCATTGATCGTAATGCTTAGGATTGTGTTTCGTCTACCCGAAAGTGATTGATAAAGAGGCTAATAGTCTTGCCGAAAACAAGAATTTATCCATTTTAATAGCTATGTCGTTAATCGAGCAAATTGTGGCGGACATAAAGTTGCTTCCGGTAGACAAGCAGGAAGCAGCTTATGATTATGTTCATCGTCTTCGCGAAGAGACCTCACGTGAGCGCAAGGCGATATTAGATCGGGTCTTCGGCTCTCTTAGTATCGAAGAAGCCGAAGAGTGGGAGCGTAACGTTCAATCTTGCCGCACAGTCGATGTTGAAAGCTGGTGATCCGCTTATACTCGACACCAGCGTTATCATTGCTGGCTTTAAGAGAGATCCCGAGGTTTTAGCTTCATTTGGTTCAGCTGGAACACTCTACGTGCCTGTAACTGTTTATGGAGAACCTTACACAGGAGCTTTGAAATCGGCAACTCCTGAAAAGAAGCTCGAACAATTGGCAGAGTTCATGAAAGCGGCAGTTTTACTGGATGTGGATTGGAGTACAGCTCAACATTACGGAAGACTTCGTAAGCAGTTGGAAGAAAATGGGACTCCTATTCCCGAGAATGACATCTGGATTGCTGCTATCACTGTCCAATATGGCCACAAGTTATTCTCAGCCGACGCTCATTTTGATCGGATAGGTGAACTAAACCTAGAAAGTTTTCAACAGTAGCTTGCTTCGATCGGTTGGCGAAATGACAGGAGTCGGTGCTGTCTCAAGATTTTAAAACCTGAGCCTTTTTGCTGGCGTCAGATGTGGTTCTGGAATTCTGAAAAAAGCCTCGTCTCTGGCTCCCATACAATCGAATTATTCCAACCATGTCTCATGTCTTGATTATCGGTGCCGGGGGTGTCGGTGCTGTGGTAACACACAAATGTGCTCAAGTTCCGGAGGTCTTTGAGAAGATCACTCTGGCGAGCCGCACGGTATCGCGGTGTGAGAAGATTGCGGCGCAAATTGATCGTCCTATCGATACTTACTCAGTCGATGCCGATAATGTGCCGGAGCTCGTTGAGCTGATCGAGACAGTCCAACCCGACTTGCTCATCAATGTGGCGCTGCCTTATCAGGATCTCACTATCATGGATGCCTGCCTCGAGACGGGTGTGCATTATATTGATACGGCTAACTACGAGCCGCGCGATACGGCAAAGTTTGAGTATCATTGGCAGTGGGCTTACCAGGAGCGATTCAAGGAAAAAGGTCTGCTCGCGCTACTCGGAAGTGGCTTCGATCCGGGAGTGACGAATGTTTTTACTGCATGGATGAACAAACACCATTTCGATTCCATCACGGAGCTCGATATCATCGACGCCAATGCCGGCGATCATGGCCAGGCATTTGCCACCAACTTTAATCCGGAGATCAACATCCGCGAAGTCACGGCTAAAGGCCGCTATTGGAACAAGGGTGCTTGGGTGGAGACCGAACCGCTGTCCGTTAAACAGAGTTTTGATTTCCCGGAAGGCATCGGTCCGCTCGATACGTATCTTATGTATCACGAGGAGCTAGAGTCTCTGGTGAAACACATCCCCAGCATCGCGCGCGCGCGCTTTTGGATGACTTTTTCCGATAACTATCTCAAGCATCTCGAAGTGCTCCAAAACGTCGGCATGACACGGATCGACCCTGTTCAGTTTCAGGGGCAAGAGATTGTCCCTCTCCAGTTCCTCAAGGCTTTGTTGCCGGATCCTGCTTCGTTGGGTCCAACGACTCAGGGACGCACATGTATTGGTTGTGTGGCTCAAGGTGAGTCTAAAGGGCAGGCGAAGAAGATGTATGTCTACAATATCTGCGACCATGCTGCGTGCTACCGTGAGGTGCAGTCACAAGCGGTGTCCTATACCACAGGTGTGCCGGCGATGATTGGGGCGATGATGGTGGCTACCGGAACTTGGTCTGGTGCCGGAGTCTTCAATATGGAGCAGTTTGATCCCGATCCATTCATGGAAAAACTTATGACTCACGGGCTACCATGGAAAGCCGTGACCTTGTAGCCATCCGCGAACAGGCGGAAACGCCGTCGTTCGTTCTGCATTTAGGCGATTTGCGGCGCAATGCGCAGATACTCCGAGAGGTAAAGGAGGCCGCTGGCTGCAAAATTCTACTGGCGCTCAAGGGCTTTGCCAATTTTCGGACCTTTGGGCTGTTTCAAGATGTCTTGGATGGTGCATGCGCCAGTTCGTTTAACGAAGCACGGCTAGGGCGTGAGGAATTCGGTGGTGAAGTCGGTGTGTTTTCACCCGCCTACCGCGATCAAGACATAGAAGGGCTCTTGGGCGTGGCGGATAACATTATTTTCAATTCGTTTGCTCAGTTAAGGCGCTATCGTGAACGCATCCTCACGCACGTTCGCACCGTTGAGATTGGACTGCGTATCAACCCGGAACATAGCGAAGGCGCCGTTGACATCTACAATCCTTGCGCGCGTTTTTCCCGATTGGGTATCCCTATCAGTCAATGGGATGGCGATGACCTCGATGGGGTCACTGGTTTACATTTCCATACGCTTTGTGAGCAAAATAGTGATGCTCTGGAGGCGACGCTCGCTGTGGTAGAAGCAAAGTGGGGAGACTGGCTGCCGAAAATGAGTTGGGTCAATTTTGGCGGAGGCCATCACATCACGCGCGGTGACTATGACCGCGCGCGACTTATTCGGTTAATTCGTAATTTTCGTCAACGTTACGACGTCGACGTCTATCTCGAGCCTGGTGAGGCTGTTGCGCTCAATGCAGGTGTTTTTGTGACCCAAGTGGTCGACTTGCTATATAACGAAAGAGACATCGCCATCCTTGACTGTTCTGCGCAGTGCCATTTGCCAGACGTGTTGGAGATGCCCTATCGGCCTGAGATTGTGGGTGCTGGCATGCCGGGAGAATACGCTCATAGTTACCTCCTCGGGGGCCAAACGTGCCTGGCCGGTGATGTTTTTGGCGAGTGGAGTTTTCCGGAGCCACTAAAGCCAGGCGACCGGCTGATTTTTACCGACATGGCCCACTATACGATGGTCAAGACGAATACCTTTAATGGGATCAACTTACCCACCATCGCACACTTCGAGCCCAAAACCCAGACCCTGACTCCAGTCCGCCAATTCGGCTACCACGACTTCCATACGCGACTGGGTTAGTGTTATCATAGACAATTCTATTCTCTCTAAATTTTGCATGTTGCCCGCCTATCTTGGCCTCACCAACCCGACAATTCCTCCAGGATGGAAGCGCGTTGCTTTTGCTGAAGGGTGAGTTCTGGAACTACGATGCTTGCCGGCGTGAATTCTGATTTCTCGATAAACGCTTCTACGGCGTCACGAAAGGCTATCCAGCGCCCCCATTTATATTCGGGTGCGTATAGAATGTGAAAGAGCATGCTTTTCCATTCGAGATATGCCCGCTCTATGTCTCCCTTGGAAAGGTCGTCGCTGCGTTCTTCATAGGACTTCTGATTGCCGGCTATATATTCGCGCATGATCTCGGCTGCTCCGTCGCCATACTCGGAAGGAAGGCCTTTATTGAGGTATCCTTCATAGGTGGCGCTGCGGTAGGCTTCGCGGCAAGTAAAGCGGAGGCGGTCTGAGGCGTTGGCCACATTCTCGAATCGGTGGCCAGCACGGATGTTGGCTATTTCATAAATGAGGTCATCGAGCGGAAAGGAGTCGTCTTCCAACGCTGCGGCGATGGCCAGGCCTTCTCCATGCTGAAAAAAACTGGCAATGGCACCGCGACGGGTGGGACGTCCTTTGCCATCGATCAAGCGCAGTTGATACCAGATCTCCGCAGGGCTGCGGGCTTGAAGCAGCTGGTTGCTATCACTCGCTTTTTGTTGGGGCGCGCGCAGTTCGTCGAGGGATTGATGGATGCGTTTACGCGTGGGTGGGTTAATGAGAAATTTTCCCTCACTGTCCTTCCAGGCAAAGATGTAGGCTTCGCTATAATCGAGGGTCACAAAAAAGGTTCCTTTACGCTCATCGTAGCTTTCGACATGGCCGCCATTTGTCAGCGCTGGCATGATGGGCAGGATTTGCTGTTCAAAGTCTTCCAGGGTCCAGCGGCGCGGTGGATGGATGGTGCGTTTGCGAGTTTGGCTAAAATAGCTGGTAAGTGATCGGCGAAACTTGCTGTGGAGTGTCAATGCATCGGGCCCCCGGTCGCACTCAAAATTGGCGATCGGTACGATGCGTCCATAGATGCGTTTGCCGTTTTTGACGAGCTTGGTTGGCATCCCGACTCTAACTGCGGAGAGTGATTTCGAGGATGCCAGCGCTGGGACAAAGCTTGTTTCATCCCAAAACAGCGTATCTTTGAGCCTGCATTTAATGGGAGCTCGGCGGCGTTCCCAGATTCCTTTGGTATTTTGCAGTTCGATGACTGAGCGCCGCTCAAGGTGTTCAGCAGCAATCTCTGCTTCTTGCGTCGCCTCGTCGGGATGCAAGGGATACTTTTTGCGAATAAATTCCCTCAGGCCCAATGGCACGCGCTGGTCGGAGAACAGGCGCTGTGTGAGTTTTTGTGTCGCTTGCATGGGCGGCTGTTTGCGCCTGGAGGCCTCCATCATGATGTTGAGGAACACGGCCCAATCCACCTGATTGCGTCGACGCAGGTGGAGGGGGGCGGCTTCGGTTAGGCGTGGTTTTCCTGGTGCTGTGAGGACATAGCCTCGGTCATCCATACCACGTCTTCCGGCGCGTCCAAACATCTGTAGAAGCTCGTCGCCCCGGAGCAGCACGTTACTATCCCCGGCACGAAATTCGCGAGAAGTGATCGCCACGGAGCGCATGCAGAAATTTATCCCGGCGCCGAGTCCATTGGTCGCTACTACAACGCGGAGTTGGCCATTTTTCGCCAAGGGTTCGATCAGGCCGGCACGCAGGGGGTAGGACAGGCCGCTATGATGGAAGGCGATTCGTGATTTGATAAGGCGTGATAGTGTGGAGCCGGCTAGCTTCTTTTGCTCCTGGGTAAGGGCGATCGGATCTTCTGATTGAAGCTGATTTGCCAGGTCGCGTGCGAGGTCCTCTGCTGCCTTGCGGTGTGGGGTGAAGACCAAGATCGGTCCGAGATCATTGGCTAATGCTTTGGCTATACGCCGACACCAATAACCGCGGACGCCCCGCGTGCCGGACTCGGGAATGGCATCAAAAAATACTTCGTCGAGTGGGATGGGCCGCTTCTTGGTTTGAACGAGGCGGGCTTCGCGACCGATGCGCTGAAGCCAGCGGACGACTTTGTCGGGATTGGCCACGCTGCCGGAGAGGAGAAAGAGCTGTGTGGTCGGGGGCGCTAAGGCGATAGCCACCTCGTAATTCACTCCGCGGCTGCGATCGCCGATCATTTGGTATTCGTCGATTACAAGGAGGCCGGGGCCTTCACCGCGCATCAATCGCTGGCGCTGGGTCTCCAATGTAGCGACGACCACGGGCGCTTCCGTATTGATCGAAACATCGCCGGTCGTGATCCCCACGTTCCAGCCCATGTCGGTCCACTCTTTGTATTTGTCGTTGGCCAGGGCGCGCGTGGGAACGGTGTATACAGCCTGTTGTGATAGCCCTGCCCGATAAAGTAGCTCAAAAATATAAGTTTTACCGGCTCCAGTAGGCGCATCCAAGACGAGGTCTTTGCCGTCTTTGAGAAACTGAAAAGCTTTTTGTTGCCATAGATCGGGAATTTTCAGCTCCATTTTCAGTTACCTCCAAGAGAACGCGTCTACAGCATAAAGTGATCCAGGGAAGAATCAGAGCAAGTTGAATAGGGGGTGTGACCAGAAGTGTAGGGCATACTGATGTTTAGTAGGGTGATCAGCGAGAGCGATTGCCTTCGTGCGGATCAAAGCTCAGGTCAAGCAATGGCTGTCGCCATCACTCTACAGAATTTAACTGAGGGGACGGGGAGTTCTTTGGGCTTTCGTTTGGACTGGATCGACAAAGGCCACCTTAAAAGCGAGGAGCTATTACTCGCTCTCGCTGTTACCTCTCGGTGTCCTTGTTGTCGTCGAGCCGCTCTGTCGGCTACAACAAAGGCATTTTGGGACATGTTCCCGCCGTTTCAATTAGGCCCCTCCTACTGAGATATTGAGAGCCGGAGACTATTCTATCCGTTAAGTCTGTCTTCGATATCAGGTCCAATAGATTACCGTTTCGGCGTCGATGAATCCCATCAAAAATGAGATTGTGGACCGATAGCTTTCTTGAGTAGCTAGAGCCTCAACTGCATGGATGTTGGCTCCGTTGAAGAAGTAAACATCGCCCTGGTTGATCGACACGGAGGTACGCTCACATGGCTCAAGGAGATCGACTGGATAAGGGTAGCCTGTTCCAAGGAGCCCTAAGTCGCGTCGAGCATTGTTATCTGGTTCGTAGTTCCAGTAGTGCAGGGCACCGCCGTCTCCATTTTGAAGGCATATATTTACCGCTACCGGAGTGTAGGCTAGGGTTCTTGATATCTCGAATCCGCGCTGGAGTTGGGTATCGAGCTGAGCCCCATCGTCATGGGGTTCAAGGGCGAACTTTCCAGAATCCGACCAAGATCGCATTAGGTATTCCCCCGCTGCGCGCCCAGCATGGCGCGCGTTACGAAGTTCAACGCCCCGCTTGGCGAGAAAAGCGCGCATGGCTTCCAGGAAATTAGCCAGGAAGTCTTCTGTGTCGGCAAAAAGTGCGCGAACGTCATCGCGTGTCTTTTCGGCCTCATCGAGATAGATCCCCATGTCTTTTTTGTAGTGATAGGTGCCGACATAATATGCAGGCACCCCATCACCGCGTTGTCGAAGGGATGGGCTATCCCAAAAATTTGTAGAAATCTGTTCGCAGGCGGCTGGGCTGAGGATGTTTCGGAAAATGCCGCCGGTGACTTCGCGGGTAAGCACTTTATAGACTGCCTCGGGGGTGAGGGCAGCATATTCTGGGAACTGGAAGTAATCCTCGGAATGGATGGTGCCGGACAGGGGCTGAATCGCCTCATCGTTAAACGTGATGATCGACATAGCTGATTGAGGTTTCGGGTCGATCGATGGAACAGTCGCAGAGAATATTCAACTGACCCGATGCTCGGAATAGACAAGACCGTGAGGCCTGCGAGTAAAAAAGTAGAGAAGCCTTGGTTCTGTTCTGAGCCAGCTTAGATTTACTGGAATCAGGCCTTGCCGCAGGCTCGAAATGTGGGACAGTCAAAACAAGAAATTCAAGCTGAAAGGTATCCTTGTGCGTGTGACAATTTTAAATCGGAAGGGCGGGGTCGGGAAGTCGACGGTGGCCATTCTATTGGGCGCTGCCTTGGATTCGGCAGGGTTCGAGATCGCATTCGACGACCGCGATCCGCAGGGCACGGTGTCTTACTGGGCACAGGAAATCGGAGGTGTCCCCATGCTTGAAGATGGTGGCAATCCACGTGTTACGATTGTGGATACGCCGGGTCGACTCGATCTTCACAACAAACGGGACTTGGCGACTGTGAGGGAACTCATTGCAACGAGCGATCGTTTGGTCGTCGTGACTGAAAAGAGCCCCTTCAGTGTGCGTGCAAGCGAGCCTATGGTCGAGTTGGTGAAGGAACATCAAAGCAATGGGGCTTCTGCTTGGTTACTCTTCAATAAGGTGCGTGCAAATACGCGGATTGGGCGGCAGGAGGATCGTGAGCTGGTCGGGCATTTAGGGATTGCGGCGCTTAAAAACAGCCTGCCCCTCGCGGCTCCTTTCGAGAATGTCCAGATTGATGGCTACAAGGCGGTCACCGGTAAGAATCGAGAATTAGTCCTCAAGCTAGCCCTGGAGATAATTTCATGAAATCGACCTCCAAAGATTTGCTCAACCAACTCAAAGCGCTCAAAGACAGTGTGCCGGCGGAATCGTCTGCTACAGCGAACCTAGCGAATAGCAAGGCTGGGGCAAAAAAGGTCTCGGCCGGTGGACGATCTAAGAAAATTGAGCGAGCCGAAGTTGCGGCCAAATCCTCGACTTTGAGCATCTCGCTAAGCGCCTCGACTGCACGCCAGCTAAATGCCCACACTGGCACAGGAAAGTGGACCGCTGAGGCCGTTCTGAGTCATCTGGTCGAGGATATGCCTGGTGCCTTCCCGGAGATTTGTTATGAGGATGAAGTGATCATTCCTGAAGGGCTCTATCGCCGCTTGTATCGCTCTGCTGATCGTTCAAAGCTTTTCATAGCCGGGCCGACTAAGACATTTGTTTTCGAGTTCAACCCTCTGTCCAAAAGCTACAAGCGTTGGGAACGCTATTATCGGGCACGAGGTTTGAATGAGATTCATCAACCATCAATCGAGATGGGGGTGTTCAATCTCTATGCTTTCCTGACTTCGTTCGAGGACTATCGAGCTGACAGATGGGTAAAGGATATTGACCCGCTCGAATATATGCTCGTGGGTTAGGTGTTATGGTTCGGTTTGCTATTTTCGGAGCAGGGGCCTGGGGAACTGCTTTAGCTATCCATCTCGCGCGTGCTGGTCAGGTGGTAACACTTGTTCCACGCCGTGAGGAACAGGCAGCTTTGATGCGTAGCCAGCGACAGAATGAAGCGCGTCTACCCGGTTTTTCACTTCCTGATAATTTACACGTGGACGCGGACAGCGACCAGGCCTTGGCAAATTCTGACGTGGTATTCCTAGGCTGCCCTTCTGTGGGACTAAAGGATTTGTGCCACAGCCTAAGTGTCTCCCCAGCATTAAGGGTAGGGGGGCATGGGCATGTGCTCATATCTTTGGCCAAAGGATTGGAGCAGAAAACCCTGGACGTGCCATCCAGAGTCGTGCAGGCGGCTTTGCCCTACTCAGACTTTGGCATACTGTCGGGGCCGAGTTTTGCGAGCGAAATCGCCGCGGGGAAACCCGCTGCTCTAGTCTTGGCGATGCATGGACCGAGTGAGCTGATCGAAGATATCCAATGCGCTCTTAGCAATGCAGCGATGCGGATCTATTTGAGTGACGATATTCTCGGCGTCGAGCTCGGGGGTTGCCTGAAAAACATCTATGCGATCTCCGCTGGTATCTGTGCTTCATTAGATCTGGGAAGTAATGCTACATCAGCGTTACTTACACGGGCGCTTAACGAAATGGTGACGCTCTCGGTAGCCATGGGTGCTGATTTACGGACGCTCTACGGCCTGGCGGGGTTTGGTGATTTGATGGCCACCTGTTCAGATGATCAAAGCCGTAACCGCACATTTGGGAAGCGTATTGGGCGCGGTGAGTCCGCAGAAGCTATTCTGGCCAGTCAGGGCTCGGTGGTGGAAGGCTATCGTGCGTGCGATTGTTTTTATCAGTTGTGTCAGAAGCGTGGTTTAGTTGCGCCGATTCTAAATCAGATTTATGCGGTGCTCTTTGAGTGTAAACCGGCACGGCAGGCGCTAACAGATTTGATGACGCGTAGCCTCAAAGCAGAACACTGATTGCGGTTACGGGCCTCTTTTATCCAGTCTCCAAAATACATACCAACCGTATGACACTCTTTGAAAAACTTGGTGGCGTAGCCTCTGTTGGTTCAGCCTTGGGCCGTTGAGATGACATGATTATCGGCTCGAAAAAATTCATGTCCACAGCTCATCATAGTGTCTTGGTTGTGCTTTGGATGTTTATAAGCAGTGCTTTGTTATGCGCTGGGGATTTTGTTTCTGTAAATGACAGTGTGATGCCAGACAAAGATCTGGATGCTCTTTTGGCTCCGTATTGCGAGAGACTTGATGCCGCAATGAGCAAAGAGCTGATCGTTACCTCCTATCCGTTGTCCAGAGGCCGTCCCACCGCGCGGCTCAATAATCTGGTGGCTGATTCATTGCTTTGGAAGGTTCGGATGGAGTTCGAGGAGGTCGATTGCGCGGTAACGAATTATGGGGGGATCAGAACTTCCATGGGCTCTGGCCCGATCACTGTGGGCGAAGTCTATGAAATCTCTCCGTTTGATAACGCGATCGTCATTTTGGAGCTAACGGGTGAAGAGGTTATTCAGTTGGCGCATCAAATTGCGCGGACGGGTGGTGAACCTGTCAGTAATTTGAGTTTCAGGATTTTAGGAGAAGCGGCAAGTGCCGTACACATCGGTGGCGTTAGGGTGGATCCGGCCAAGATATATCAGGTAGCTACCATAGATTACCTCGCGGGTGGAAATGGACCGATGCCCGCTCTTTGGAATCATGCTGAGGCTATCACGACAGCCTTCTATCAGCGCGATGCGTTGCTTGAATATTTGGGGTACTTGGGGAAACGAGGAATGCTTATTAGTGCCGAATTTGAACCTCGGATCGCTGGTGAATAAATCATTGATTTAGTCTGATGCATCTTATTACTCGACGCTTTGTTATAAACCGTATGCTGCGCTCGCTTAGTTTGGTGGCATCCGGCCTGCCTTTTGCTCGTGCTCAGGCTCAGCGACCTGCTCCACCTCAAGGTGCGAGCGAGTTGCTAATACTCTCCACAAATGATACGCATTCCCGTCTGGACCCCTTTCCTAATGATGGTAGCCGCAACGCCGGCTTTGGTGGTGTTGCGCGTCGCGCGACTTTGATCCGCAGGTTTAGAGACAGATACCCTAACGTATTGTTATTGGATGCCGGTGATATCTTTCAAGGCACACCCTATTTCAATTTTTTCAAAGGCGAACCAGAGATTAAGGCAATGACTGCGCTCGGGTATGACTGTGCCACTCCGGGAAACCATGATTTCGATGCTGGCGTCGATGGCTTGGCGAAGGCATTACAGTTTGCTCGGTTCCCCTTGGTTAGTGCCAACCTTGACGCATCCGGTTCGATTTTAGAGGGAGCTTGGAAACCGTGGATAACCCGGTTGTTTGGTGATTACAAAGTGGGTATTTTCGGGCTGACCGTCAAGTTGGCGGGCCTGGTGCCCAGCGCATTGTTTGCGGGAGTGAATTGGAGTGATCCTGTTACCGCAGCGCGCAAGTCGGTTGCAGAGCTCGAGGCTGAAGGGTGCCATGCTATCATTTGTTTATCGCACCTAGGGTTTGGTGACGATCTGCACGAAGACAAAATGCTTGCTCGTGAAGTGCCGGGTATCGATCTGATTGTGGGTGGGCATACGCATCGATTTCTTGATGAGCCTGTCGAGGTGCAAAGTCATACAGGGACTTCGGTGGCCATCACTCAACAAGGTTGGGCAGGTATACGCCTCGGAGCGATGCGGGCTACGCTCGACACGTCGAAACCTTTCCGTCTAGCCCAGCACAAGGGAATCCCCATTCGCGGTGCGTGGGGATAGGGCTGCCGCTTCCGAGTCGTGATCGAGTTCTGAAACTTGGAGTCTCGTCTTAGCTTTCTTGAGTGCTCAGGAGAATAGAGCTCAACGCGAATTTATACCTTGTACGCCTCTATCGCGTAATCCGGGTTCAAAATATACTTGTGGCGCGGTGTTTTCTGGCTCATTTGTTTGCATAACGGCGCGGTAGCCAAGTGGTAAGGCCGAGGTCTGCAAAATCTCTATCGCCGGTTCGATTCCGGCCCGCGCCTCCAATTTTTTCCTAATGAGCGATTTTGGTGATTGGGCTACGTGGATGGCTAAGTTTGAAACTTATCTCGCTCACGAGCGTCAGATGTCGCCGAAGACAACGCGAAATTACCTACATGCTTGCCGCAGTTTTGAGACGTGGCTTTCCCGTGATGATAACGCTGAGCATACGCCGAATAGTGTAACGGAACTTGATGCGCGCAGTTACATGATTGAAATGCAACGGAGTCTCTCTCGCCGTACCGTTCACATGCATGTCTACGGCTTGAAGGCCTTTTATCGATTCTTGCGGCGGGAGCAGGTCGTCGATTCTAGTCCGTTTACACGCATCAACTTACCACGCCTAGAGAAAAAACTCCCCCAGCACCTCACTGAAGCTCAGATGAATGCGCTGCTAGACGCCCCGATGGCTTTACTCAAAGCGGGCGCTCTGGGCCCGGAGGAGGCTTGGCGCGATGCGGTGATTTTAGAGTTTCTCTATGGTGCGGGACTGCGGATCAGCGAACTTTGTGAGTTGCGGCACGAACACGTCGATGAAGCTTCCCGGACATTACGTGTTCTGGGTAAGGGGCGCAAGGAGCGGATCTGTCCCGTGGGCTCCTTGGCTATGCGGCTCTATCGACATTACAAAGAGCATTATACGCCTGTGGGGAAGCGCTCTTATCACGATTCAGTATTTCACGGAAAACGCGGTGGCTCGCTATCGCCTAGGTCCGTTCAGAAGCAGCTAAAGGTGTATCTGACGGCAGCGAGTTTGCCCCATGATCTTACACCGCACAAACTGCGTCATTCTTTTGCGACGCACCTGCTAGATCACGGAGCGGATCTGCGTCTCGTGCAGCAAATGCTTGGACATGCTAGCCTCTCGACGACTCAGATTTATACCCATGTGGGGATAAGCCGATTGAAAGAGGCACATAAACTGGCTCATCCACGATCCCAGTAGGGTGCAATTGAAACAGCGGGGAGATTGCCCCAACTGCCTCTGTTGTTGAGCCGCTCAGTCGGCTCGCGGGTTGCGTATCGATTGGAATGACCGCCCAAGCAACAGGCCACCGGCGGCGACAAAGCACCGCCCTCCAGCGGTTTTCGTATGTGAAGTCCTGATTTC
>JABSRG010000040.1 GCA_013215165.1 Opitutales bacterium
TAGACACGATCAACCGCTACAGCCCATCAATACTCAGGTTTGATCTCCGCCATCAGGTCTTATGGGATGGCTGTGATCTGCATGTATTAAGTGCTGGGTATATCGTTTATAACGGTCGAGTAACTTTTTTTGAAGGTCTAGAGGGCTCTTAGCGTCATGAAGATCGGATAGATTTTCATAAGTGCTATTTCGCAGAAGACTTGGTGTTAAATTGTATTGTGTCGATCGCTCTCCCCTGAAATAGAATCGACCGCGAAGTGAGGAGTGATCGGATTTCTTCCCAATAGCGTCCATCCAATCAAAGAATACTTCACTCGAAATTATATACCTTTGTCCTATTGGTATTTCCTGACTGTCGTCTGTGATAAGCTTTTTCGCAGATCTTAGACTGAGCCGCTTAGCTTTTCGAAAAAGCTTATTGTCATCGGGACTCTCAAGGTAAGCATAGGGATTTGGTTTTCGAGACTTCATTAATGGCATATGATTTTTGATAACAGTTCCCGTTATACACACACAAACCGTCGTGATAACACGGAATATTCGCCGTGCTGTATCTTTCGATTTTATGGCGTAACATGTTGAATACGAAAAATTTCAGTGTTGCTGGCAGCATGATATTGAAAATTTCTAAAACGATGCTGCCGTAGGTCGAGGCTTTTATGGCTCATAGGTTCGATCTTATCGGGCAGCTTTGGGATTTCGTATTCTGCCTCTTGGTGGATTGTATCTCAAATGTCGGGTGGCTGGGCAATCCGCCCTCAGTTATGAAGCGTGCGCTTTTAGGACTGTTCCGTCTCCAATTCTTGAATGAGTTGCCCGGTGGGAATCAAGGGTTTGCTTGCTGGATTCAAGCCTTTCGTTCTGAGGGCGACTATGCATCTTCAAGCTTATGACAATCGATTCTTGCGTGCGCGAAATTTTGGATGAAATTGTGGCGATCCGCCGCGATTTGCATGCGCATCCAGAAACGGCTTATGAGGAAGAGCGTACGGCCGGAATTATTGCGGCAGAGCTACGTCAGATTCCCTTGATGGAAGTGGAAGAGGGCGTCGGGGACACGCCGGGCGTGGTGGGCGTGTTGAGGCGTGATCTGCCGGGGCCTTGTGTGGGCTTGCGTGCCGACATGGATGCCTTGGCTATGGAGGATGCCTGCGGTCAGGAGTGGGCATCCACGATCACGGGGAAGGCGCACACTTGTGGGCATGATGGACACACTGCGGCCTTGATTGGCGCCGCCCGTGTGCTGGGTGTGTTGCAAGAGCGACTCATGCATCCGGTAAAATTTATCTTTCAGCCTGCCGAAGAGGGCGGCGCTGGGGCAGAACGCTTATGCAAGGCGGGCGTGCTTAAAGATCCAGATGTGGCGGTAATTTACGGAATGCATGGTTGGCCTTGGTTACCGAAGGGCACGGTCGGCGTGGCGAGTGGGCCGATCTTGGCCGCTTCCACGAGTATGGAAATTACCATAACTGGGCGCGGCGGTCATGCGGCTATGCCTCACCAAACGGTGGACCCGGTGTATGTGTCTGCTCAAGTGATTACCGCTCTCCAAAGTATTATATCCCGCAACTTGAACCCGTGGGAGCCTGGAGTCATTTCCGTCTGCAAAGTCGACGCAGGTTCAGCTTTCAATGTCATTCCTGATTCGGTGCACATGCTCGGGACCGTCCGGGCATTATCGAATGAAACGAGCGACTTCCTATTTGATCGCATTCGCGAGACGGTTGGACAGGTGGCAGCAGCCTTCGGAGCTTATGGCGAGGTGACGTTTGACGATCCTTATCCGGCGACGGTGAACCACCCGAGTGCGCTCAAGGCTTTCAAGCAGTCTATCAAGCCAGAGAAAGTCAAAGTGCAGAAAGTAGAGCCGGTGATGGGCGGCGAGGATTTTTCGTTCTACGGTCAACAGATCCCGGCAAATTTCTGGTTTCTCGGCGTGCAAGATCCTGAGGCTGCCGAGACCCCACTGCTCCACCAGCCTGCTTACGATTTTCCCGATGATCAACTCGGTCTCGCCATTAAGCTCCATGCGCGCTCGGCCCTGGGAAAAGTGGACGGGGTTTAGGGCGGTTATTTCAATCGGAGCTGTGGCCAAAAGCCGACGGAGCGGCTTCCCTACAGCTGGATGCAAGCGCTCTTATTATTCGCCTAACCGAGGCATGGATCGGGCGATAGCCGCTGCATACCCATCGGGCAGCCCATGTCTATCGGCGATTGATGGCCAGAGACCGACAGCCGCTTTTACGCTATCTAGGATCTCATCAATGCGTTTCGCTGATATGGAAAAGATGCGTCCGATGTCTTGAAAATGAGCGCGGTCGATACGATGGCCTCTTCCCCCAATCAGCATCCAATTACGACCCAAGGTATTGTCACAGAACACCAGGTCGTATGCAGGAGAAATGCGCCAGCTGTCATCGTAGAGAAATGAGAAGTTCTTGGCATGATCGTCACGGTTGTGGGCGAGGAAGTTAAACACCATGCGCCGAAACTGTTCTTCCACATCGCGTTGGTTCTTTGTCAGGGCGTAGGTGGTCCTGAGTAGATGGGCATAATCGTTTTCGGGGCTTTTGAAATCGAGGTGTTGCATTGATGCATAGGTGTGTAGGTGGATCCTTGAGTTGGGGTTTGTTGGCCTGCGATCGAAGCGGCGTATGGCAAAGTGGTGGCCGCCCTGCTCGTCCTGAATAAGTCGAGTTTCCGGAACTAGGATCCCTGCTTCTTCGGCTATTTCAAAATAGGCATGTTCCAGTTTTCCTTGGTTGTCATCAGGTCCAGCTGCGAACTTCAAAATCCAGGGTTCAAATCCGGGCGGGATCTCATCGCTTCCAGTGCACACACATTTTCCATCATCGCTAATCGCGACGAGCATCTTCGGCTGCGCACCTCCCGCTGTTGCTCCGGAGATCATAAGGCTGCTGTCTAACCGTTCATTATTATCCTGATGAGATAGGATGTGGTGTGCGGACCGAGCGGCTGACGCAATATTCACTGGGTCTGATTTATCGATCGGTCCCTCGCTCGGTTCGAAAGTGAGTGCGCCCATCGTCTTATTACCCAAATGAGCCAGCAATCTCACGAGTGACGGGCGTTTGTGTCCTGCTTCTTCGAAGCGCCGCATAAGCACCGACATGCCAAACTTATCTGGTAGCGCGTCTTCAAACAGACCGGGTAGGACTCGGCCCGTCCCCCAGTGCTTCGGGCCGAAAACCCCTGGCTTGAGTGACAGATGAAAGGGCGAGAGATCGATGCCGTTGCGCAGCCAGAGCACATCATACTCGAAAAAATTTCCAGAGTCAGTCTCGAGGATCTGTCCTACGCGTTGATCTCCCAGAAATACATTGAGTCTAAAGGCCATCGATATCGTCTAGGCTTTCGTATTCTGGGTCAGGAAAAAGCTCTTGGAGTGGCGCAAAGCTTCCCAAGACGCCAACAATCTTCAAGAAGTTCTCAAGTGAGGTTTGGCCGGTCGATTCGAAGAGGCGGTAGGTGGAATAGGGTATGCCGGTACGTTCGGACATGTCCTGTTGGGTCCAGCGGGCGTGCTTGCGCGCGCGTTTTACATCCGCAGATAATCGGGCTTGGACTTCTGTTGGAGTGAAGAGGTTCATGCTATTATATTAGCAATAATGGAATGATGTCGGACCTTTAAAACAATATATTAGCATAATATAGAGATTTGGTGTTGTTTATATCTGCCGGTACGGTGAGGCGTGGGCGTTTGTTCCAATCGGAGGCGAAGGCTGAAAGCCGCCAAAGCGGCTTTGCTATAATTTGGATTAACGTAGGGTGTCTTGGTCTAATCCCAGTGGTGGCGAAGCACCGCCCTCCGGCGATTTTTTAGTGGAGGGGCACGCTTTGCCGTGCCCTATTGCCTTAACCATGGGGTAGGGCCGGTTCGTCGAAGCGGGCCGCTTAAGGGGATATGGTTTCACCTGCGGGCATCAATTTACTCCGCGAGTTGGAATCCAACACTTCACTTGATCTGTGTAGGTCTTAAATTCTTCCCCGAATCTACTTTCGAGTTCTCTCTCCTCTATGGGGCGGATGAAGAAATTCCAGACAATCAACCCTAGGATGACGTAGATCGTCACCCAGATGGATTCGAGAAAGAGTGAGGTTGCGAAGCCTTGCCCCAGTCCGGCTATTGCCATTGGGTTGCGCACCACAGCATAGGGTCCACTCACAACCAGCTTCTTTGGCGTGTCCATGGGGATGGGTGTGCCAAGCCCAGTGAAGGCCATGATGTAACTGCAATATAGGCCCAGGATGCCAAAAGCAGTAAAGAAGATTATGGCGAGGCCTTGAGGCCAATTAAACTCATCAGTCAGGATGTGTCCTCTGAGCTCTTGGGTGATAATTGCCGGTATGATAACGAGTGTGATTACCCATGCTATCGTGCTCTGGAATACAGCTTTGGCGAAAATGAATTTCCTATTGGAACGCCGATTTACACTCACCACTCCTTCTTCAAAACAGAGGTGTATGTTAAAGGCAGCGCCGACTACCATCGCTGCGGTGCCCAAGTAACCTCCTTCAAGCAGTAAAGAAGACGATAGGCAGAATAGCGCAGCATACCAAAAACCACCGAAGACTATGAAACGTGCCACCTTTGAATCCTGAAATGCAGCGCACAAAGAACCGAGAATAAGAATGCCTATATCTGGAAGTGCAAAGCTCATAAAGGCTGCTTGAGTCATCCCAGGTAACTCGAACAAAGTGTAGAACGAATCGCTGGTTAGAATTCCGATCCACCAGACTAGTATTGCTATCGCCTGAAAAAGATAAGCGCTACGGATTGGGTCGTGGATCATACTCCAATGAATTACTTGCTTAGCCAGTGTTCTGCAAAGGAATATCAATTCCCTTTTGGGGTAGGTTGACCATTAAAAACTAATCATCAGTTTGCGTTTATTCCGGAACTTTTCCTCATTACTTGCAGAGCTGCCCAAGGCGGTCTGGGGCCCCCAAGGATGATGGAGTCGGTTCGCCGATCTGGATCGATCAAGAGGCATCGATTTTTAGATTAAGATAGGGCGCGGGATCCTAGCGATTGTTGTAGTCGCCTCACTCTGTTGAGGCGTGGGCTGTGGTTTCAATCGGAGCGGAAGTCGACTGAGCGGCTTTGCTACACCTTTCCCGTGGATTGCTTCGTCCAGCCGGCTAGGAATTCGCGGTTGCCGTCGCCGCCGGTGATGGGGGAGTCCATGGTGCCGATGAGTTGGGCGTCGGGGAGTTCCGCATGAGCGAAAGCGAGGATTTGCTGGAGGGTGCGGTCTTGGATTTTGGGGTCTTTGATGACGCCGCGGAATTTATCTACCTCGGCTTTTTCCGCTTCGAACTGAGGTTTGATCAATGCGATTAATCTACCGCCTTCGGCTAAGCAGCTCCAAACCGCGGGGAGCACCTTGGTCAGCGAGATAAAAGACAAATCCATCACGATGATGGGGTAGTTCAGGAAGGGGAGATCTTCGGCTTTGAGGTTGCGGGCATTTATTTTCTCAAAGTTGCGCACGCGCGCGTCGCGGAGGAGCTTTCCGTTGAGTTGAGCGCGTCCGACGTCGATGCAGGTGGCGTCGATGACACCGCGTTGGAGGAGGCAGTCGGTGAATCCTCCGGTGGATGCCCCGACATCCAGGCTGCGAAGTCCAGATACATCGATAGAGAATTGATCTAAGAAGCCCTCCAGTTTCTCACCCCCGCGGCTGACAAAGCGTGGCGGTTGTTCGAGTTCGATCGCTGCGTCCGCAGGAAGCGCCTTGCCCGGTTTATCTATGACCTCGGTGCCCAAGCGCACCTTGCCGGCCATGATGAGCGCTTTTGCCCGCGAGCGCGTTTCGCTGAGTCCGCGGGCAACGAGCAATTCGTCTAGGCGCATTTTCTTCGATTTGGGAGTCGGTGGCACGGATTGATTCACTCCAGATTCTCCTGAGATTTCAAACTGCAAATACCTGCTGTTTCCCGCTGATCTTCAAAGATTTGTGAATAACTTTGTTAATAACGAATAGCCTTAATGATCTTGACTGTGGGACGAATTGTGGTGTTATGGGAGGAAATGGTGAGATTGGCCTCTCGCCTTTAATCCATGGATTCACTCGGCACAGGCACGTATATCGGGGAGCATAAGCGGACCTTAGATGATAAGGGACGGTTGACTGTTCCGGCTGCTTGGCGTCCGAAAAAACCGAAGGATCCCGCTGAATCAGCGCCTGCAGGCACCTTCCTCGCGATTCCGAACCAGAGTGGTTATATCTCGGTGTATCCTCCTGAACGGGTCGACGATCTGAAGGCCAAGCTCTCCAAGGTTGGGCTCAAGGACCGGGCCGTCCGGGTCAAGCTCACGCGGTTTTTGTCCAAGCTCCACGAATTCGAGTTCGATAAGCAGGGGCGGATCAACATCAGCGACAAGCTCCTCAGCGGCGCTGGTATCACGAAGGATGTGGTCCTTCTGGGGGAGCTTGCTTCCTTCGCTATCTACAATCCCGAGACCTACGCCAGCCATGTCGACGGTACTGACGATGAGCTTGATGACGCCTTTGAGGAGTTCGACCTGTGATCCATCGCGAAGCTATTCAAATTAATGCTAGCCCGATCGACCTGGTGCGTCGACGCCTCCGCGCTGATCGACTCCGGCGCTTCCAGCAAGCTCATGCACCTTCCGACATCTTACCTTTCACGCACCGCCCGTCTATAACCGTCGAAGCAGGAGGGCGACACATTCGCCATAATGACCCACACCGCATCTAGTTTCTCAGCAAACCAGGAAGGGGAGCACCTGCCTGTGCTTTTCGATGAAGTCCTGTCGGTGTTTGAGGAGATGGATCGCAAGAACCTTTTGATTTGTGATGCGACCTTTGGCGGTGGGGGGCATACTTCCGGGTTTTTGGATCGTCTGCCTCATTCGCGTGTGGTTGCCTTCGATCAAGATCCTTCGGCGGCGCCGCGGGCGGAGGCTGTGGAGGCAAGCTACGGTGAACGCTTCCGATTTATACCTGAAAATTTTGAATCTATTCCAGAGGATGAGGAGTTGGGGAAGGGGTTTGATGGCGCTCTTTTTGACCTTGGGGTGAGTTCATTTCAACTGGACGAGGGGAATCGCGGGTTCTCCTTTCGCGAGGACGCAGCAGTGGATATGCGCATGGATCCCCGTGTCGGCATCAGTGCTGCAGAATTTCTTGAGACAGCCGATGAATCTGAACTTGTTGAAGCAGTCCGTGATTTTGGTGAGGAGAAGCGTTGGCGGACTGTGGTGGCAGCGATCATTCAGGCGCGGGGCACCGGTGCGCTGCAGACAACACATCGTCTCGCTCAGCTCATCGAGGATACGCTCGGCCGGGCTCCAGCGTATCTGAAAGGGCGAAAAACCCTACGACGGCACCCAGCTACGCTCACCTTTCAAGGTATCCGCATCGCGGTGAATCGAGAGCTGGAGGTGATGGAGCGAGCGGTGCCGGCTACATTTAAACTCCTCAAAGCTGGAGGCCGGCTTGCGGTGATCAGTTTTCACTCCCTGGAAGATCGCTTCATCAAACGCATTTTTCGTCAGTTTGCTGGCCGTCCCGAGCACAAAAACGATTCGCGCCCTGCCGAAGAGCGCCAGATCCAGGGCAAGTTGCTTACCACCAAAGCGATACAGGCCAGCGATGCCGAGCTGGCCCGCAACCCACGCAGTCGATCAGCCCGCCTCCGCCTCATTGAAAAACTCTAATCACCTGTCCTATGAATCCGCATTTTAAACTTAACATACTCACCTGTATCATCTTGTTGTCAGCCTTCAGCGGTGCTCTGGGGATCGTCTGGCAGAAAGTAGAGATCGCTGAGCAGGCCAAAGAAAATTTAAGAACCGAACGGCATATTCGTGACCTGGAGACGGAGCTGAGCGACGTCGTAAGACTTGTAGCGCAAACTGAGCGACGGGATAACCTCATTCAGCTGTTAGCCCAGCACGGCAGCACCTTGGCTCCGTATTCGCGCCAGCAAACCGTTCATCCGGGCGAAAACTCAGGGCCGCTCTACCTAGATGGGGATGTCTCCATGGCCAGCCTTGAAAATCTCTCTATTCCCCCAGCAGTGCAGCAGCCCGTTGTCGCGCCTGACCTGCGCGTGCCCGTCTATTTGAGCCGCTGACCCCACTAAGATGAGCCACGCATTCGCAACAAACATCCGTCATCTCAGTCTCTTTGGGGCTGTGCTGTTGGCTTTTGTTGTCTTGGCGGTGCGTCTGTTATTTCTGCAAGTCCTCAGTCGGGATGAGCTCCTGGTCTATGTCGATCAGGTGCGTGATTCTGTCCGTATATTACATGCGCAACGTGGAGATATCTTGGATAGCCAAGGAAACCTCCAGGCTACCAGCCAACCCGTTTACGAAGTGGGCGTTGATCCGCAGGATCTGAAACCGATGGATTGGGACGCCCTTAAGCAGGTTGCAGATCTCTTGGACGTTCCAGGATCTGAGCTGGTGTCGGCCTTCTCCAATACCGAAACACCGAGTGGGAACAAGCGTCGTTGGGTGCGCTTGGCGGAGGCCGTTGATCGGGATACATTTCTTCAGATCCAGCGCATCACATCGCGCGCGGTTTATGGGAATTTGGTCCACCGTCGGCACTATCCTGGCGATAAGGCTGGAGCGCACTTTATCGGAATGTTGAATAAAGAGGGTATTCCCCTTGCAGGCGTAGAGCAGTCATTCGATTTTTTTCTACGTGGCCAAGATGGCTGGCTGGAGACGGAGACGGATAGCCGCCGTCGTGAGTTAGCTCAGTTCCGCCGCCGTGAGGTAGCGCCGCAGGATGGGCTCCATATCGAACTGACTTTGAATCAGGTGATACAAGATATGACCGAGCACGCGGTAGCGAGCATTGTGGAAGAAATGGGGCCTGATTCGGTGAGCATTCTTGTCAGTGAGGTAGATACCGGATCCCTTCTAGCCGCGGCAATTTATCCGAACTTCGATCCGAATGAATATTGGGAGTATCCTGTCGATTCGCACCGAAATCGTGCCATCGCAGATGTCTTTGAGCCTGGTTCTACCTTCAAGGTCGTGACTGCCGCTGCTGCGTTACAGGAAGGTATTGTGATCCCTTCAGATGTCCTTAAGACGGGAGACCGTATCGTTGAATACATGGGGCGGCGTATTCGTATGCCCGATGAGTATAACGGAAAGGTGTTTCCTCAGCTGACTGTTAGGAAAACTGTCGTCAAATCGAGTAACCGTGGCTCGGCAGTTCTTGGGATGATGCTTGGCGAGATGCCTATGTATCAGTATGCACGCAGCTTTGGCTACGGGCACCGCACGGGGATTGCTGTATACGGTGAAGCGTCTGGCATTTTGGACCATCCCGATCGCTGGGACGGTATAACCATTTCTCGCTTGCCAATGGGGCATGCCATTGCGGCGACACCGCTCCAGGTGCACACCGCGATGGGTGCTGTGGCCAATGGTGGGGTGCTGATGCGTCCGAGGATTGTAAGTCGGATCATTGATCGTGATGGGCGCACCGTGAGCCGTGTTGCTCCTGAGGAAGTAGGACGTGCCATCAGTGAGTCCACAGCGCTCGTCGTATCCGATATGTTGGCCGAAGTGGTGTCGCCCGAAGGAACGGCCCGTTCAGCTCAAATAAAAGGTTATCGTGCCGGTGGTAAAACGGGAACGACTGAAAAGATCGATCCCAATACGAAACTGTATCTGAAGAACGCTAACGTCGCCTCATTCTCTGGTTTCCTACCTGTTGAGCGCCCTGAGATTGTGATTACCATCGTGGTCGACAATCCGAAGAAGGCCGCGAGTCAGACGGGTGGTTTTGTGACGGGTCCCACCTTTAAGTTGTTGGGCACCCAGATCACCCAATACCTGGGAATCGAACCTGTTGAACAACCGGTCTTCCCTCTGGCACTTGTTGAGACAGGAGGTGTCCAATGATCCGGATGGCACCGTTGTCGATGGCATTGCTTTTAGGAAGCCAGGTCGATTCTCGTCCTCTAGCCATGACGATGGAAGATGCTCATGGAAACAGACTTCCGCGCCGCTTTTCACAAATCGATCTTCTTAAAGGTTTGGTCGATAAGAAGCCCAAGGGAGAGCTGAAGGCAACCGTTACTGGTTTGGCTACCGACAGTCGGAGAGTGGTGCCGGGCTCATTGTTTTTTGCGATCAGTGGGTATCGGACGGATGGTAACGATTATATTGGCGAAGCTATCAGTCGTGGAGCAATCGGGATCGTTTCCGAGCGGCCGCACCCGCGTATCTGCCCGGTTCCTTTTTGGACTGTGGGCGATGCACGCACGGCTTTAGCCGATGTGGCGGCGCGTTTCTATGGTCATCCAGAAAACGACCTTAAAATCGCGGCCGTGACAGGAACGAATGGTAAAACAACCGTCGCGATGCTGACACAGCATCTTATGGAAGGCGATGACCCAGTCGGCCTGCTTTCCACCGTTCGCTACGACGTCGGGAAGCGTACGTTTCCTGCTTTTCGCACAACTCCAGAATCGGTCGATATCTATGCTTTGCTCGATCAGATGCGCACCGGGGGGTGCTCATCCATGATGATGGAGGCGAGTTCTCATGGCATTCATCAGAAACGAGTCTGGGGCGTGCAGCTCGAAGTCGCGGTCTTTACAAATCTGACCCAAGATCACCTCGATTATCATGGCGACCTCAACGATTATTTTGAGACGAAAGCCAAACTTTTTGCAGGAGTCGGGGCCGCTGCGCCGCGTGTCGGAGTGATCAATATCTCAGATGCCCATGGGGCGGAGCTGGCTCGGCGTGTGGCGGGTAGGATGAAGCTCGTTACCTTTGGAAAGGAAAATGTAGCGACACATCGGATCGTTATAAAATCCATGCGAGCCGATGGTGTCAGCTTCGATCTGGTGGGTTCCGAAGATACACTAAGCATCGAGAGCGCACTGCCTGGGGAATATAATATCTATAACCTCGCCGCTGCTATTCTATGTGCCCAGGAGATGGGTGTTACACGTGAGGCGATTCTTGATCGTTTAGCGTCATTTAGGGGTATACCTGGTCGTATGCAACGGGTAGAGCACTTTGATGGTGTCCACGTCTTTGTCGATTACGCACACACCCATGATGCCATTCACAATGCTCTGAATATGTTGGGCGAGGTCATCGACGGGCAGATACACATCGTCTTTGGCTGTGGTGGAGATCGCGATCGAAGCAAGCGTCCGAAGATGATGCAGGCCGCGCTCGATGGTGCGGATCACGTCTATTTAACTGCTGATAATCCGCGTCTCGAGGCGCTCGATCAGATCTTTGGTGACACAATGGCCGCTGTTGAGGAAAGCGACCGGATGCGGGTGCAGGTCATTCGTGATCGCCGCGAGGCAATTGCGGTAGCTCTACGCTCAGCAAAGCCTGAGGATTGTGTGCTGATCGCAGGAAAGGGGCATGAGAATTTCCAAGAGATCGCGGATGCGCTGATTCCTTTTGATGACGTCCAGACAGCTCAGGAGCTCATCGCTGCGCTTGAATTAAAAGGAGGGGTGCATGCCTGAGTTTGATGCTGGTTTTTTCCAGGAAAACCTAGGACTGGGAAAATGGGGTAAGCGGCCACTCTCCGGATGTGTCAGCGGCTTTTCTAATGACACGCGGAAAATCGACCATGGTGATTGCTTCATTGCCATCAAGACAGAGAAGCGCGACGGGCATGATTACCTGGAGCAGGCGGCGAATGCAGGAGCAGCCATGGCCTTAGTATCGGAATGTCGACCGGGAGTGACGCTCTCCCAATTCGTTGTTCCAGATTCCGTTGCTGCCTTGCAAGAACTTGGACGGTCCCATCGTTTGGTTGCCGAATGCCCGGTTGTTGGGATCACGGGCACAGCCGGAAAGACGTCGACGAAGGATTTGCTTGCTCTGTTACTCGGTGACAGTGCGTGGAAGACCCAGGGCAATCTCAACAATACCTTGGGTGTTCCCTTGACGCTGTTGGAGATCGAACCTGATACGCATACCGAAGTGGTGATCGAAGCAGGCATTAGTGAGGGCCGCGAAATGGATGTCCTTGCCGATATGATCCGTCCCGATGTCGGTATCGTAACCAGTGTCGGTCCGGGCCATCTCGATCATCTCAAAACGGTCGAAGGCGTGGCCCAGGAGAAGGTGAAGTTACTCCACGCAGTCGAAGATGGGGGCTTAGCGATTTTTCCCCACACCTGTTTGAAATTTGAGTCATTCAGAAAACTCGATGGCCGAGTTTGGGTGACAGCGCCGATGGACGTAGAAGTCGACCTGCCAAGTAATTACGAGCTCATTTGCTACACGACTGAAACTAGAAGCAAACTGCACTGCGGGGCCCGCCTAAGAGTCGCGGGCCCCGCTAATTTTATTTTCGAATACATACTGCCCGAAATGTCTGATGGGATGGTGAGCAACGCCGTTTTAGCGATTTTGGCTGCACAGGAGTGTGGCGTAAGCCAGGCAGATATCGTCGAACGCTTAGAGTCTTGGCAGCCGTCGACTCATCGTGGCCAGTGGGTAAAGATGGGAAAAAAGCGCGTCTATGCAGACTGCTACAACGCGAACCCGCTTTCGATGTTGGACGCATTCAGGCATTTCGATCAGAACAGCCACCTTACGGCAGAGCGCCTGTTTATTGTGGGGACGATGAATGAATTGGGCGAAGAGACTGAGCGCATTCATAATGAAGTGGGATCTAAAATCCCGGTGGGTCCTAAAGATCGAGTCGTGCTGATCGGGCCTCAGGCTGGTGCGATGGCTCAAGGTTTAGCGCAACGGCTGACGCAGCCGGGACAAATTATAGAGGTGGATGAGGTCGGTGAGATTATGGCGTCATTCCATGGTTTCTCAGGAGAGGTATTTTTGAAGGCCAGTCGTAGCTATCATCTTGAAATCTTGTTGAATACGCCGGTTGGGGAGGCGGTTGGGGCATGTTGAGTTGGTTGGCACACTATGAGGATGTTTTCGGGCCGATGCGCTTGTTCCGCTTCATCACGTTGCGGGCCATGATGGCGGGAATCACCGCGCTAGGGATCGGCTTCGTCGTCGGACCGTGGCTCATCGGTCGCCTCCGAAAATTTAAGATAGAGCAGTCTTTTCGCACCGCCGATGAGGTGGGCAAGCTCGCCGAACTCCATGCCTCCAAGAAGGCGACACCGACGATGGGCGGGTTGATGATCTTCATCTCTATCACTGTGAGTGCCCTGCTTTGGGCTGCGCCGAATGTTTACGTTTATGTCGCCCTGATCGTTTATGCTGCTCTCACTGCCATCGGATTCGCTGATGATTTTTTAAAGGTGACGAAGAAAGACAGCGGTGGGCTTCCAGGTCGTTATAAGCTTCTCGGCCAAGGGGTCATATGCGTGTTGGCTCTTCTCTTTCTCTATAATGATTCGGCTGCTGGGCCCCGGGTTGCTGAGCTGTGGCTTCCCTTCATTAAAGATGTCGTTTGGGCCACGATGCCGTTCTGGGTGGTCGGGGGCTTTTTCTTCCTGGTGATGGCTGGATCGAGTAACGCCATCAACCTGACTGATGGCATCGATGGCTTGGCGATCGGTTGCACGGTTACTGTCGCTCTAGCCTACGGGATCATGGCGTATGCCGCTGGAAACAGCGTGATCTCTGACTACCTTTTCATCAGCTACCTTCCTGGTACCGGAGAGCTCGCGGTGGTGTGCTCAGCTTTGTTAGGGGGCAGTTTGGCTTTCCTTTGGTTTAATGCGCACCCCGCACAAGTATTCATGGGCGATACGGGCTCGTTAGCCCTGGGTGGACTGATAGGAACTATTGCCTTCATGATCCACCAGCCAGTGACACTCGTCATCGTCGGCGGGATTTTTGTGTGTGAGGCGCTGTCAGTTATTATCCAAGTCGGAGTCTATAAATCCCGCAAAACGCGTTTTTTTCGTATGGCCCCCATCCATCATCACTTTGAGCTAGGAGGCTGGCATGAAATGCAGGTGGTGATTCGTTTTTGGATTCTTTCCCTCATCTTTGCCATTCTTGGCCTAGCAACCCTGAAACTGCGTTAGGATGACTCACCGCTCACCAGTTTTTGAAGATCTGCTTGAACAGCCTGTGGCTGTCCTAGGTGCTGGGCTGAGTGGGCGCGCTGCTGCTGAGGCCTTAGAGCGACGTGGCTATGCGGTTGTCATCTATGATCGTGATTCTGGCCGGGGCACGGTGGATGATTTCTCGCCTAAAGCTGCGGCTGAGCACCGTTTATGCATCGTGAGCCCTGGTTTTGCTGAGGATCATCCATGGTTAGTTACCGCTCGAAAACAGGGGTGCGTGATCCGCTCAGAGCTTTGGCTCGGGCGCCAGTTCTGGAAGGGTAAAATTATTGGCGTCACTGGCACCAATGGTAAGACGACGCTGACTCGATTGCTGGCGCATGCATTCAGTGTAGCTGGCTTTGATGCCCAGGCGGTGGGTAATGTGGGCTTGCCTCTCTGCGCCATAGTCGACGATTCAAAGAATCACGCCGATAGCATCGCGGTGTGTGAGATCAGTTCGTTCCAGGCAGAATCGAGCCAAGAGCTACACCTCAATGGACTGATCTGGACCAACTTTGCAGAGGATCATCTTGATCGCTACGCTAGCATGGAGGCCTACTTTGCGGCTAAAGCGTGGTTGTTTGAGTCTCTGGTCTTTGAAGCTCCGGTAATTGCTGGGGAGTCGGTGTTTGCCTTCGCCGATGAGGCGAAAATCAACCTGCCGATCAGCGTCGAGAGAGCTCCAAAAATCGCCCGCGCTTGCCTGCCGCCCGCCTTTCGGCTGGGGCCACGTGGTGAGACCTTTCACCAAGGTGCGGCACTCTGGCAGGCCTTAGGACTCTCTTTGGAGCACTGGCGCGAAGCAGCCTCGAGTTTTCAGTTTGATCGTCATCGCCTCGAGTTCTGCGGAGAGCAGGAGGGAGTGCGTTTCTGGAATGATTCGAAGGCGACTAATTTTCATGCCTGCTTGGCAGCCGTCGATGGCATAGAAGGCCCGATTTTCTGGATCGGTGGTGGACGGAGCAAAGGTGGGGACCTGGATGGCTTCGCCGAGCAGCTTTCTAGCGATATCTCCGCGGCCTACATCGTGTGTGCCGATCCCGAGGCGATTAGCCGTTCCTTCACTCCGTTTATGACAACCAAGGATTACGATCAGCTGGATTCTGCTGTGAATGATGCCTATCTAGATGCGATGCACTGTGGGGGCGGGGATGTGCTCTTTAGTCCGGCTTTTTCCAGCCTTGATCAGTATGATAGCTTTGCGGATCGCGGCGATGCCTTTGTCGACGCAGTTCGGCGTCTCGATTTTGAACCTACTCACCGGTTTTTCACTCAAACCCTTCATCTAATTTAACATGAAATATATTGGCATAGCTCTGGTCGTCTTTGTGCATTTGGCTGCCGGTCTGTTCCTGATCACCCAGCCCGGTTGTCAGACTACGGATAGCGCCGACGCAGAGTCTCCGATGATACCCACAGCAATGTATGGGGAAGATACGGCTCCCATCCCTGTTGATCCTCAGTCGTCTTCCAGCGAAGATCTGTTTGAGCCGATTGATCCGGCATTCAATACAGGAGCGCCGCGGCCCGTTGTGGTAAGTCGTGACAGTAGTATTTCTGTACCGCAGCGTTCTGCGCCTACGCGCCCGACGCCATCTACCCGCCCGTCGGACAGCGGTGAAGTCATCGGTGTGCTATCCAACGTTCCAGACCCTGTGACCCTACCAGCCGAATCATCCGATGATGAGGGCATATCTATCGTGACGTCGGGGCCAGCTTGGGTTGATTACACTGTTGTTTCCGGAGATAGCCTTTGGAAAATTTCGCGGAGCTTTGAGGTTTCTATCCAATCGATTCGTGAGGCCAGTCGTCTCACGTCTGATACGCTGCGAGTCGGCCAGGTGATTCAAATTCCCAAGGATGATAATACCGTGCGTGTCGCAGCACCGCCTTCGGAGCTTGTCAGCGAGGCTGTGCCTGTCGAAGGCAGTCTAGGTCGTGAGTATATCGTCATGCCTGGGGACACGCTATCACGCATCGCAGCACGCAATGGAACGTCTGTGGGTGCCATACGTTCGGCAAATAATCTAACGAGCGATGTGATACGCGTGGGCGAGCTCCTAATCCTTCCTGATAATGTCGAGTCGGCTCCGGCCATAAGAGAGCGTTCTGCACCTGCGCCTGCGCGCGGCGTCTACCACGAAGTAAAATCGGGTGAAAACCCCACAATCATCGCGCGGCGTTATGGTATATCGGTGGGACAGCTCATGGCTTGGAACAATAACTTTGATCCCCGATTGCTTAAGGTCGGGCAGCGTCTCCAGGTCGGCGAGATCAGCAATGCAGGAGCCCAGGAGGTCACTATCGAGCCTCGAGATCAGGCAAATTTCCGCGAAGTAACGAGCGAAAACCAGGAGGTTGAAGTGGACCTACCACAGACCCCTGAATCCAACTCAGTTCGTCAGCCTCAACCTGCTTCGGTTTCAGAGCTCAACACGGCACCTGCGCCCACCGAGGCCGATTTGGAAGCCCTTTTAGAAGATTTGGAGAATGCGCCGGTCGTTTCTCCCGTGCGTGTAGAAGAATAATGCATCTTGAAAGCGTAGATACTCCCGTCGCCCAGAAACCCGCATGGACTGCCCTGCGGTGGGACGACTACGCGCTTTTGCTCATAGTTCTGGCACTGACTTCTTTGGGTATTGTGGTCTTGTTGAGCAGTACCTACGTCCTCGATAGCGCGGATGCATTCGCCATGCTTAAGAAGCAGGCGGTCTGGCTAGTCGTTGCTTCCTTGGCTGGTTTAATTGCTTGGCGAATCGATGTCCACGAACTACGCGACCTGGTGTGGTGGCTGGCCGTTCCAGCGATACTGCTGTGCGCTCTTGTCTTTATCCCCCCGTTTGGGCGTGAGATCAATGGGGCGAATCGTTGGTTAATATTGGGTCCGTTTCGTTTTCAAGTGGCTGAAGCAGTTAAGGTCGCGCTGGTATTCATCCTCGCTCATTATCTCGCTGAGAATAAGCGCAAACTTAACGAGAAAATACGCGGGGTTATTTTCCCGGGTTTAATTATTGGAGTGGCCTTTGGTATGATTCTTTTGCAGCCCGACTATGGGACTGCGTTCCTCTGTGCCCTAGTCGGCGGGTGCATGTTATACCTCGCCGGTGGTGCGCTGAAGTATTGGGTGCCTCTGGGGATCTTAGGATTGGCTGGTTTTGCAACTCTTATCTACCACAACCCTGAACGTCTAAGTCGGGTGACCTCATTTCTAAGTTTAAATTCCGAGGTAGTACGCGGCGACGAGGGCTACCAGCTGTGGCAAGGCATTTTGGGTTTTGCATCTGGGGGTATGAGCGGTGTGGGTTTGGGCGATGGACGTCAGCAGATTACCTATCTACCCGAAGCGCATACCGACTTTATCTTTTCGATTGTGGGCGAGGAGCTTGGTTTAATTTTTACGCTGCTGATTGTTATCCTTTTCCTGGCACTATTTTTTCTTGTGGCCCTAAGGATTCGTCGCGCGACGAGCCTGTATGAGTGCCTACTCGTTCAGGGTAGCCTGCTATTTATTGTGTTCCAGGCCCTGATTAATATGGGCGTGGTGACGGGTGTGCTACCTACAAAGGGAATGTCGCTCCCCTTTATCAGCTATGGCGGATCAAACCTAATTCTGATGTTTTTCTTCATTGGTTTGATTATCAATGTCAGCTCACGCTGGTCCGCTGTCCCCAAACGGGAAAGGGTACGGAGTGAGTAAGTTTATCATTTCTTGTGGAGGCACTGGCGGGCACCTCTCACCGGGTATTGCCTTGGCAGAGTCACTTATTTCGCAGGGGCATATTTGCATGCTCTTGGTGAGCGAAAAGCAGGTCGATTCTCGATTGATCCGTAAATATCCTGCCTTGCAAACACGACCTTTAGCCGGTGCTTTCTTTTCCCTTTCGCCCCTGCGTTTTGTTAAGTTTGTTGTGAAAACGATCCGGGGCATCAAGGGGATGAGTAAGATTTTGAAAGACTTTGAGCCCCAGGCTGTCATCGCTTTCGGTGGATTTCTTTCTTTGCCTGTTCTCAGTGTCGCGCGGTGGAAGAAGACAACGATCATACTCCACGAGGCCAATCGTGTGCCGGGTAAGGCGACCCGAATGTTCCGGAAGGCTGCTTCGAGGGTTTATCTACCGCGGGGTCTTAGACTGCGCGGTGTGAAGCCGGATGTTATCCGTGACTTTGGGTTCCCGGTGCGAAAAGAGTTTCGAAAGATCGGCAAGGACCGAGCTCGACAGAACATCGGTATGCCCAAGAACGGAAAGCTCCTGGTTATCCTTGGGGGAAGCCAGGGAGCCCAAGCACTCAATGAGTGGGCGCGCGATCATTTCGAGCAGCTCGCTGGCTTGGGCGTTCATATTTATTGTGTCACGGGAATGGGTCAGGGCATTACAGGGCGCTATGAACGCGAATTTGAAAATGGGCCCAACATCGTCGCAGAGTTCGTGAATTTCACCGACCAAATGGCAGATGTGATGAGCGCTGCGGATCTTATCGTAACGCGTGCTGGTGCGGGGACTCTAGCGGAACTCGTGCGCTGTCGGACTCCTGGAATCCTGGTCCCTTATCCCTTTGCGGCCGATAACCATCAAGATGCTAATGCGCGCTTCTTCGAGCAGCAGGGTGGAGGGATTGTTCTTGGTCAAGAGTCAATCGGTCAACTGTTCGCCGAGGTGGAGGAGTTACTATTCAACGATTGGTTATTGTCGCAACTGCAACGTAATCTTTCACGCATGGATGACGCACAAGTCCTGCAAAATACGGTCGATGATCTAGAGAAACTCGTACTGCCTCTTGAAGAGCAGGCGGGGTATCTCGAAAAGTCTCTGGGAAGGAGTCAAGAGCTCTGATGGCTGTACGTGAGCAGATTCATTTTTTGGGCGTTGGGGGTATGGGTATGCTCCCGCTTGCTCTTCTTGTGGCTCAGGCAGGATACCGCGTGACAGGTGAAGACGATAATCTAGATGCCGGGGCTTCGAGTCTTTTGGAATCCGCATCTGTCGAAGTCGCTGTTTCTGGATTTTGGGAGCATGGAGCCTTGCCGCAGCGCTTTGTTTATTCTCCGGCATTTGATGTGGCTCATCCTTCACGGAAGCGTCTTTCAGATGCCGGAGTAGAAGGCTTGAGTCGCGGTGAGCTTTTAGCAGAGCTGGCGGGAGAAAAGCGTTTGTTGGCTATCTCTGGTTCTCATGGGAAGTCTTCCACGACCGCCGCATTGATTCGTGCGCTGGGTGATGTCGGTTTTGAATGCAGTTATTACCTTGGGGCGCGTTTTCAGGGAGATGACTTATTGCCTGCAGTTTGGAACGATGCTGACTGGTTGATCGCCGAGGTCGACGAGAGCGACGGATCGATTGATTTATTTGAGCCAGAGCTAAGTGTCATCACTCAGATCGATTTTGATCATCCCAGCCAATACGCTGACGCGAAGGCTTATGCGTTAGTGTTTGATTCACTGCGCTGTCGTACGCGGGGGACCATTATTGAGGGGCGCCCCTTGGAGGGTGCAGGACTGCGTTTAGAACGCGAACGCCTTGTCCGCGAGACTTTGGCTGCACTCGGAGTTGAGGCTAACGCAGATTTTTTACCTGAATTGAAGCGCCGGCAAGAGGTTTTGCACGATGATGGATCGTTAAAGGTTATTCATGATTATGCTCACCATCCGGCTGAAATTGAGGCTTTGTTGTCAGAGCCCGATTTCGCGGGTTCGACAGTAGTCTTTGAGCCCCATCGTTACGGGCGCACTGCTGTGTTTGCGGAAGCGTTTGGTCGTGTGCTGAGAGATGCTCGCACGGAGTCCGTGCATTTGCTTCCGATTTATGCTGCTTTCGAGAAAAACGATGGGACGCGTGCTGAGTCGATTGCACAAAGCCTGCCGAGAGCGATTGTGCACACCAATGAACCTGAAGCCTTTGAAGTTCTGCTGAAGCAGTCTTCGGATGGAGGACGTTTCCTTTTCGTTGGTGCTGGGACGGTAGATCGCTTCGCCGAAGCATTTGTGGCAGACAAGGTATGTATCCAGCGTAATGTTAGACTTTCTGGAAAAACTACCATGCGTGTGGGTGGAGCGGCTGAATACTACGCCGAGCCAGCCAATTTAGCAGAGCTGAGAGCTGTGCTCACTTGGGCTAAACTTAAAACGGTCCCGGTCTTTCCCCTGGGGCGAGGTTCCAATGTGATCATTCCAGACGAGGGGATCTCAGGCCTGGTCATCCGCTTGAGTGAGGATGCATGGAAGGGTATAGAACTCTTACCTGATGGGCGTCTGCGTGTGGGCGGTGGGGTGCGCCTGCGGGATATCTGTGTGAAGGCGGCTCAAGTATCCATGGACGGGCTCGAATTTATGGAGGGTATCCCGGCATCACTCGGTGGAGCGTTACGCATGAATGCTGGTGCAATGGGAAAATGGATGTCTGATGTGGTGGAGTCAGTCAGGCTCATGAAGTGGGATGGCAGTGTGGCAGTCTATCCGCGCGAGGCATTAACTTTTGCTTACCGCTCAACCGTGGAACTCGCCCAAGGATTTGTCTTAGACGCGGTGTTGAGGGGCGGTAGCGGTGATCACGACACCGACGCAATTCGCGGGAGGATGCATACATATATGAAATCGCGCAAAGAATCTCAGCCGCGCGAAGCGAGCGCGGGCTGTATCTTCAAGAACCCCGAAGGCGATCATGCGGGCCGCCTCATTGATGTATGCGGGCTAAAAGGGCACAGTCGCGGTGGTGCGATGGTATCTACGATACATGCAAATTTCATCGTTAATACCGGCGCTGCTACGGCGGCAGATGTTTTAGGTCTCATCAATGAAGTCCGTGCCTCTGTTAAAGCGGAAACGGGAGTCCTACTGGAGCCTGAAGCTGTGTTGCTTGGAAATGAATGGAAGGAGGTCTTGGCGGGATGAAGCAGCCGGACTTATGTGTGCTCTACGGCGGAGTGGGCGGTGAGCGTGCTGTATCGCTTGCCTCGGGCAAAGCGGTCATTGCGGCGTTGGAACAAAGTCATGCCGTACACGCCTATGATATTCAAAGAGCGGAAGTGCCGGCTTTTATCGATCCGAGCCGTATGATCGTGTTGCCAGTGCTGCACGGTCAATTTGGTGAGAATGGGGTGCTGCAAGATGCTCTTGATGATGCTGAGGTGGTGTATGCCGGTTGTGCGGGAGAAGCCAGCGCTCAGTGTATGGATAAGGTCCAAACCAAGCAGGTTGCTTCGCGGTCAAATCTAGTCGTTGCTGAGTCTGTAGTTTTTGATGGGTCCCTACATCCATCTTGGTTCGAACTCGTGTCGCTGCTGGGTGACAGTTTCGTAATAAAGCCGGCAGACGCGGGCAGCAGCGTAGGGCTTCACTTTGTCGATGACGAATCCGGTCTACTTACTGCGATCGAAGACATCCAATCTGGAAAATGGATGGCGGAGAGTCGTGTTCGAGGTTACGAGGTGAGTGTTGGCGTGTTGGATGGCAAGGCTCTGGGTGTGGTGGGAATCCGACCGCAAGGCGGCGCCTATGACTACAAGCACAAATATACGCCGGGCTATTCGGAATATGATGTGCCTGCGTGTCTCGTGGAAAAAGTGCGGGAAGAGGTAAGCCAAGCTGCAGAGACGATTTTCGAAGCGTGTGGTTGCCGAGATTTTGCTCGGGTGGATTTTATTATAAATGGACGGAGTGAGCCGGTGCTTTTGGAGGTTAATACCTTGCCAGGACTTACCCCAACGAGTCTGTTACCCAAAAGTGCTTCGTGTGAAGGAATTGATTTTAATGACCTACTGGACCGGATGCTCGCTGGTGCAGTAGAACGATGGAAGCAACGCTATGGGTAAGGCTAAGAAAAAACATTCAGATACCCACCAACAGGCTCAGACTTGGAAAGAAGCTATTCGACAAAATACGCGCGAACGGCCCCAGACTGTAATTGCTCTTCGTCGGCGTTGGGCTCCTTATTTTTCAGGATTTTGTATATTCACTATTTTGTTATGCATTGGGTTGTTGGGCTGGAATAGCCGCGATGTTCTCGCAGACTTGCAGAAGCGCGTTCTACTCGATCAAGCAGAAGGAGATGTTGTCCGTGAGATCGAGTTTTCCTCTGACGGTGTGCTTACCGAAGGTTGGGTAAAGCGTGAGCTTAATTTGTTTGAAGATGCGTTTCCTCTAGACGCGGACATTTTTGCTTTGCAACGAGATTTGGAAACGGTTGATCAGATCAAATCGGCGACTGTAAAGCGTAGTTTCGCCGAGGCTTCATTGAGTATCCGTGTGGAAGAGCGTGACCCGGTCTTCAAGATGATGATCGCCACTGACGGCGGGCGGGTGGCGCGTCTGGTGGATAACGAGGGCGTCTTGTTTAGCCCCCACGGATTTTCCCGTGCCCAGCTGCGTCGATTGCCCTGGCTTGGTGGGGTGAATTTGGTTGAGGTCAGCCAAGGATTTGCCCCGATTTCTGAGATCGATAGATTGCTCGATGTCCTGGAACGGACCGAGGTATTGGCCCCACAATTGTTCAGTGACATCCAAGTGGTTCAGATTGAGCCGCGCTCAAAGTTATCCCCTCTGCTTGGAGAGAATATCGTATTCCGGACGTCATGGTGTGAGCGCTTGGTGTTGTCTGAAGGGGATCTAGACGAGCAACTGATCGACCTTGATACCGTGGTTGCAGAGTTTCCAGGCGATTGGGCGTCGGTTGGATCGATGCCGATGGCCTTGATCGATTTAACGATGGAGGGATACGCTGTAGTCAAAGCTTCCCCGCGAAGAGCGGATCGAGCTCGTTCCCCCGCACCTTATTCGATTCTATAGTGGGTAGCCGCATGTCCGAGAATCCGATCATAGGGGCTATTGAATTAGGAACTTCCAAGGTGGTCGCCCTGGTGGGCGAGATTCTGGATGATGGTTCGCTGGCTGTTCTGGGGCATGCCGACTGTTCGACCCAAGGTGTGGTGAAGGGTGAAATCGTCGATTTTAAGTCAGTTTGTGCCTGTGCGCATACTGCCATTGAATCGATCGAAGATGAAGCTGGTGTGCCGCTTGATACAGTTTATCTGGCATTGACGGGAAAGCATTTTAAGGGGCGGCAGAACACGGGCATCACACCAGTGCAGTCTGCAGATGGTTGTGTGCAGCAGGAAGATATTGATCGCGTGAGCGAAGAGGCCAAGCGGCGTCCGTTGGACCCAGGCAGCATCTACATCCAGCACATGCGCAATGGGTTCAGTCTCGATGGGCGCTCTATCTCGGATCCTCTGGGGCAGCCTGGAGAGCGTTTAGAAGCCCATTATTGGTCGGTGTTTGGGGACCAGGCAAAAGTCGAGGAGCTGATGCGGGTTGTAAACGGTTTTGGCCTGGAGCTCGAAAGTATCGTTCTCTCAAGCAGCGCGGCAGCTTCCATGCTCCTGACTGAGGAGGAAAAAAAGGCGGGGGCTCTGGTGGTCGATATCGGATGCGGCACCACGGATTATGCAGTGTATAAAGATGGTTGCGTTCGACGTACAGGGGTGCTCGCAGTAGGAGGTGAGCATATAACGAATGATCTTGCGATGGGGCTGCGTATCAGTCGCAAACGCGCTGAATTTTTGAAGTTAACCCATGGTAAAGCGACTCTATCGAAAGAGGACCGCAACCAGTCTATCTGGACGCATGGAGATTACACGATCGGCGATAGTATGATTACTCAATATGCTATCAGCCAGATCATAAGTGCACGTGTCGAAGAGATATTCCAGATTGTCCGCAAGGAGCTGGGAGAGGCGGGGGAGTCTGATTATATCCCTTCTGGTGTTTTTATTACGGGTGGCTCGGCGCATATAAAAGAACTCGCTCAGGCGGCTGCCAAAGTCTTCGGGGTGTCCGCTCGTGTTGCCAGGTTACCGCGTTGGGCCAGCGAAACCCTGGCGCAGCCAGAGTATGCCACCGTCATGGGGTTACTCCATTTTGCTCTTCAGGCCCGTCAGGGAGGCGGCACGGGTGGACGTGTCGCGGAAGGAAATATCCTGCGTAAAGTCGCGCGCATTTTGAATTTCAATGTCTGAAAATCTTCCAGAGCAGATCGGAATAAAGATCGCCGTGGTAGCGGTGGGTGGTGCGGGTCTTCGGGTTTTAGATCGCATGCAATTGGAAGACGCGGAACAGTTGCGTCTGATCGCGATCGATGCCCATGCTCAGACGCTGAACAACAGTCAGGTAGCACGAAAAGTCTTGGTCGGTCGTAAATTGACCCGGGGCATGGGCACCGGTGGTGATATCGAGCGAGGCCGGGATGCGGCCATGCAAGACCGCCAAGCTTTAGAAGAAACCTTGGAGGGCTTTGACTTGGTTTTTCTATTGGTGGGCCTGGGGGGAGGCAGCGGCAGCGGGGTAGCTCCTGTCGTGGCGGAGATCGCGAGCGACCAGGGTTCTGTGGTCATTGTATTTGGGACACAGCCCTTCGCTTTCGAAGGAAAGAAACGCAACGATGACGCTGCGGCTGCTGCAGGACGCTTGCGCGATGTCAGCCATGCAGTAATCTCTTTACCTAACGATTTGTTGGTGCAGCCGGATTGTGATGAACAGTCGGTACTCAATGCACTGGGAATGGCTGATGCATGGATGGAGCGTGGCGTCCGGGCTATCAGTGCCATGGTGACGCGGCCTGGGTTAATCAGTCAGGATTTTGCGGCACTCCAAAGTGTGCTTTCAACTTTGAGCAACAAGAGTTTATTTGGCCTAGGGGTTGGCGAAGGCAGCGATGCAGTGGATCAAGCTCTCAGGCAGCTGCGTCAATGTCCGTTGCTACAGACACCGGAAGGTATGCATCGCGCTGAGAAGCTGATAGTGAATATCACCGGAGGTAGTGATCTAACCATGGCTGATGTGCATCGTATCGTGAATGCGGTGAATGAAGTGTTCATCAGCCGCGAAGATACTGTCTTTGGAGCAAATATTGATGAATCTGTCCGCGAGATGGTCGAAATCTGTGTGCTGGGTGTCAGTAATATGGGTCACGAAGCGGTAGCACTCGATGTTCAGCGCACGTCTGCTGCTGTTATGCCGCCGCGCGCACCGTCGAAACCGAAGCAGCCACTGGATCCAGTTATCCCGGTCGAGCAGCCGCGCGAAAAGCGGGCGAAAAAGAGCAAGCCTGTGGTGCGTGTGCATCGTTCTAAGCTCGGCCCCAAGCAGGCAGATTTACTCGAACAGGAAGAGTTTCTATTTCTCGCGAATGACGAGCAGCGGGGAATCTTTGAGGATACTGAGCCTAATGAATACGCTGGTGAAGATCTGGATGTACCCACATTTTTGCGTCGCGGGGTAAAGGTAGCTTTGAAGTGATCTAGTTTAATTCAAATTGCATTTCATGCACCAGACTGATGCATCCAATGTCAGGGTTCGTAAAAGTGTTATCTATGTCCTGATCTTACTGAACTTTGGGTGTCATTCATCCTTCAAACTTCCATACCCATCCTTCAATATCACTCTATGGGACCCCTAGACTGGATTATCATCGTGGGTTATATGCTAGGGATGATCGCCCTGAGTTATGGGCTGAGCCGGGGCCAGAAGGATGGGCGCGACTATTATCTCGGTGGTAACAAAGTGGGGCCCTTGCCGATCGCACTATCGACGATGGCGACGCAATGTTCGACCAACAGTCTCCTGGGTGCACCGGCATTTGTTGCGCTTTCAGGTGGTTTGCTCTGGCTACAATACGAACTCGCAGTGCCCTTGGCTATGATCGTCATCATGGTCGTGATCATCCCCATACTCCGCGGACTGAACTTGGTCTCTGTGTATGATTATGTGGAACGACGCTATGATGTCCAGACCCGCGTATTACTCAGCATTTTGTTCCAGTTTTTGCGCGCATTTTCTACGGGCGTTACGGTCTACGCTCTGGCTTTGGTATTGGAGTTTTTCATGGGCATTCCGTTCTGGGTAGCGGTGCTACTCCTGGGAGTCGTGACCGTGATCTACGACGTGCTGGGGGGGATCAAAGCGGTGATTGTTTCGGATGTGATTCAACTATTCATCCTGGTTGCCGGCATCGTTGCTGCGATTTGGATGGCTTTAGAACTCAACGGAGGATGGGCGGCAACTTGGCAGCACTTTGATTCTGCGAAGGCACAAACCCTTGATTTCGCCGGGCACGGATGGGGTGATGGAGCGACTTTCGCCTTTTGGCCGATGCTCTTTGGTGGTCTTTTTCTCTATGTCTCTTACTACGGCTGCGATCAAACTCAGATCCAGCGTGAGCTCTCCTCGCGTTCGGTCGCGCATTCGCAGATATCGCTGTTCATTGGTGGCATCCTGCGTTTTCCGTTGGTGGCACTATATTGTTTTTTGGGTGTTTGCCTGGGTGCCTATCTAACCCTGAATCCCGAATTGCTGGACAGTCTGAAGCAGGTTGACTCGGGTGAGATTAATAAAAACTTGGTGATGCCGGCTTTCATGCAAGCACATTTCCCCAGTGGTTTGTTAGGGTTAGTGTTGGCAGGGTTTTTTGCGGCGGCAATGTCGTCGCTGGATTCTACGATCAATTCGCTCAGCACGCTGACAATGCATGATATCGTACTACGTTTCTTTAAGGATAAAGTTCCCGCATCGAAAGAACTCCTCTATTCCAAGATGCTGACGGTGTTTTGGGGAGTCATTTGTATCGTATTCGCTTTTTTTGTAGGGAATGTTTCGGGGACAGTGATCGAAGCGGTGAACAAAATTGGTTCGCTCGTTAATGGCCCCCTCTTGGCGGTTTTTCTATTGGGCATGCTATCTAAGCGCGTCGGGAGTCTGGGTATCCAGTGTGGCTTGATTTTAGGATTTTCGACTAACGTTTTGTTATGGAATTTCGCGCCAGACATTTCTTGGCTTTGGTGGAACGTTGTAGGCTTCTTCGTGGCTTCGGGGTCTGCTATCTCAGTGAGTCTGTTCAAGCCAGCACGTAACGTTGCAAAAGAGTTAATGGCGCCAGGCAAGGTAATACCCAAGGCAAGCAATCTGCGCACCCTCGCTGTGCTGCTTGCAGTCTATTTTTGCCTTATTCTTCTTGCCTTGGAGTGGGTGAGCTAGACTCAAGTTTAGCTTTTAGCCAAATGGTGCTAGCGGGTACGACTTGGAGAGCGAGGATCGCAATTCCAAACCAGAAGAGGTTCACACGGTAGGGTCCAGCAAGCAGCGGGATGGCCACGGCCCACCATCCAATCGCAGCGATTGCAAAGATGCGTTTATGGATCATCGAGCTCTGGATAAAGAAACCGATACCGAGCATAACTGAGAAGAGACCGGGGAGCAGCAGTGACGGAAAAATTCCAAAAGTTTTCGATGCGACGGCGAAGATAAGGGCAGAGATGAAGACTGCTATCCAGACGCGCTTGATCAGCCTGGGCGTCGTTGCCTGAAGGGATAGGGGATTAAAATTGCGGGCTCTGATGTGAATGAAGGTGACGACCGTCGCCATGGTGAGCGATAGAGTCCATACGTAGATCACAGAGTTGATGGGGACAGCGTAAAGCTGCACGGCGTATTCGAGCACGAAGCATTTTGCGAAGACCATGCCCCAGAAGACGGTCAGCAAGGTGCGAAAACGCGCGGTATCTGCCCCGGTTTCCAGGGCAATTTGCATCTCTGTTAAAGTGTTTTCTGTTGAGCCTCTATACACAGTGTCAAAAGAAGCCAGAACGCTGAGAACTTCAAAGCGGAAGGCTACTCATCCTGTGACTAGAGGAACTATCCGCTAATCCACGCGAATGAACGCGAATTCTACATCGGCTCGGCTAGGTGCGACCGCATTCTGTAGGGTGAGCGCGACAGCGATTACCTCGTCGCCCAGATGATGCCCCGCTGTTCCGTAATTTGGATTCAGCACACTGTGAACTTCCACCAATCATGTTCGGCGCTTTTTGGCCGTTTGCCGTGCTTTCGCTGAACGCGTGCGTTGTGAACGATGAACGGTGGACCCATGCTCACGCGATTAAAGCCGAAACGTCGGGGTAAGTCTTCATACAGGGACTTTGGAGGACCATGGTTTCTGGATATTTTCTTGTAAAATACACCGGATGCCCAGGTGTGGTAGAAGATATTCTTGATACCGATCTCGTTGATGAGGAACTGCATCGCTGCTAGGAGTGTGGCTTCGGCCCAGAGCTTGGTGAGGGGAGCGATGTGTTGCTCATAGTAGTCCAATTGACGTTGGATTGTTGATTCATGCCACAGGTCTTTCGTGGATACCTCACCTGCTTCGAGTTTGTTCCTCAGTCTGAGATGGCTGCGGTAGGCTTTGCGCAACCAGTCATTCTGGACTTCTTCAATGAGGGCGCAGCCATGATCTAATTCTAAGTCAATGCGTGCCCACGACATCGTATTTTCATTGCCGACTCTTACGGGATGTCCGTTGTATGCATAACGCCATATTGACCGTTCTTCCGTGGATAGATTTCGGAACGAACGGTTGTGGTGATCGGGGAAATTTAACTGAAGCACTAGATTCATTCCTGATCGGGACGTCTGAGCCCAATCCCGCTGCCAGGTGTTGGGGGATTCCATGCCCCACTGATCGAGGGTGAGCCGAAAGGGAAAGATTCGCCGACTTAACTGCCAATGCGTTTCAAGTGACAGGGTGGTGACTGTATCGTTCGAGTGATTGCCGATGAATTCCCGTATGGTCGGCTGCTGCATATAGCGTTTGAGATCGGGGCTTTTTTTGAGCTCATGCACGCGCAATGCCCTGGCACCCAGTTTCCAGGCTAGTGTCTGAAACAGATAGTGATGTTGATGCGTGTAGAACTTCGTGCGTCCGGTGGGCAAGCAGTCCTTTATGAAGTCTATTTCGTTTTGCTTCATAGCCTTACGGGATAAAAAGCCCCGGAGTTCGTTGGCCTCCGGGGCTGGTTTAGATCATTTTGATCAAGTTTTTGCTGAGACCTTGTCCGTCTCCAACGAAGATTTGGAGGTCTGCTTTGTCTGTGATCTTTTCAACAGCTTCGAGCTCGCGGAGCCGCATCAAGATGGGGTTCTGCTCAATCAACTTTGCCGTATTGAGTTGGCTGCGCATGGCTGCGGTTTCTTCACGACGTTTGATGCCGTTGGCTTGGGCAGCCTTTTCGGCTTCGATGACTTGATTGAGGATGTTCTTCATATCACCGGGAAGGATGATGTCGCGGATGCCGAGACCGTTGATCTCCAAGCCGTAGTCGGCAGCTTTACTCGCGAGAGCGAGCTGAGCCTCGTAAGTGACTGCGGCTTTGTCGGAGAGCACCGTGTCGAGTGTGCGTCCACCGATCTGAGCTCGGATGATGAGCTGGAGTTCTCGGTAGAGGGCTTGTTCAGCATCGGCAGTGGCCTCGGCAAGCAGGCGGACGTCTGTGATCCGGTAGGTTACCACAGCGTTTAACCGGAGTGTTACCTTATCGGCGGTCATGATATCCTGACCGGTGACGTCCAAGACTTTTTCCCTGAGGTCATGCGTGTAGATCTTTACCACTCCCACGTTCTTCCAGAAGACATGCCGTCCTGCAGGGAGCACTTCATGGAAGGCTCCATCGAGGTAGAGCACGCCCACCATGCCATCGACGATGTCATGTTGGTTCAATTGTGTAGCAGCAGAGGCTGCGCGGGTGATCACATTGAGATCTGAGTGAACAAACCGAGGACTAGTGATGTCGATCACCTCGACTGCCACTTGCATGACATTGCGTGCAAAGGCATAGAGTCCAGGCCCGAGGATGCTTTGGAATCGTCCATCTATCTGCACCAAAGCTCGCTGATCATCCTTCAAGTCGATGAAGTCAATTTTTTCAGCGGCTCCAGAGAGCTTCTGAAGCTGGCTCAGAATGGATGTGGATTCGTGAATCCAAGGATCACGTTCGGAGTGGATGCGGATGCCAACCAAGCCCTCGATATCAAGTCGGAGGTGACGGCCGGTGCCGAGCAAGCCGACGACCTGTCCATCCCGTGTCTCGATACCGATGTGCTCGAAAGGAATCCGTGCGTATTGGATGAGCTTGATGTTCATGGTTTTTATTTTGGGTTTGTGTTTCCCAGCCCTTGGGGCTGGAGGGCGGCGCTTCACCGCCGCCGCGGGATCTTAGAAATGAGAGGGACCCGAGAGAGGAGGACTCAATCCGCCCATCCCAGCTACTGATCGCGGAGTCTGGTTTGAGTGTGGGCGCGGAGTCCTTGTTACTTGCGATTCACGCCGAAGTAACTGACCACAGCGCAGAACGATTTGTAGCAAACGACGCCGCTTCCGCACGGTATCCACCGGACTGCTGGCGAGGTCGACTGTTGAGAGCGATTGGCATCGTTAGATGACTTATCGGTCTCAGATGTTGGGAGAGCATCCTCCCCTCATCGGGTGTTATTTTGGCTTTCTATGCCGGAGCCATTTTTAGTGGCGTGCGTGCGATAGGGCGGATTCGAACCACCACTACAGGAGCCGTATTCCTGCGAGCTATCCATTACTCGACTATCTGGTGTACTGTCCGGGATTTGAACCCGAGACGAATAGCTTATAAGGCTACTGCTCTACCGAACTGAGCTAACAGTGTGGGCCCAGGCCGGATTTGAACCGGCGTCTTCCTCTCGATAGAGGCTACTCTACCTGACTGAGTTACACGAGCCCGGTTTCAGATGGTGTTTCGAATGCCTCGCGGGACCCAGAGGGTCGACGGTCGTGCCGGATCTCTGCGCCGCAGGCCCACCATCGGAAAGTGAAAAGTGCTGTCGTCGGGTGATCGCGAGAGCGATTGCCACGAAGCGGAGAACTGCTGGCGCGGGCTAAAAAGTCAAAATGATGGGAAAGAACAGGGCATAAAAAAATCCAGGAGCTTTGGGCCGCCTGGACTGCTTTATCTGCTACGCGCTGAGTGTTATTTAATGCCATATCACTCGCATTTGCCTATGGCGTCGTCGCGTTTTAGATGAAGCAGTCCTGGGCCTTATTTCGCCTGTATGGTCCTGAGAGAACGAGTTGATCTCATTCGGGACACACAGGAGCCATGTGCGGCTGTAGGATCTGTATATGTTTGTTTTCATGTGAAGGTGTGAAAATGAGTGAGGTTATTTGAGGACGCAACAATAAAATTACATAAAATATTGAATAATAAATACTTAAGAAATATTTAATGCACAGCCATGTTCGCATTTCGTCTCTTTCGAGAAAATGAAGCGAAATTTCGGTAGGCACAAAAAAGGCCCGAAAGCTGGGGTGCTTTTCGGGCCGGGTTTGGATGAATTGGGTTTATTGAGAAGTCCTACAGTAGGGTTCTTAATTTATCACGTTCACCACCCGGCCAGATGCACTCGACGCGCGTGTTCATTCCCGTGTGGAATGAGCCAGCGCTCCGTATGAGCTTTTGGTCTAGAGTTCGTGGATTCATGTTATGTGAAAAGGGGAATTGAGATTCTTTGCAGATTGAGATGCGTCAAATGAAAAACAGATTGGCGCATCGATAAGCTTTAGAGATAATGGCGGGGATGAAGCTCAGTATTTTAATTATAAGTCTTGTCGCGCTAGGTATGAGCGGCTGCGGTCCACGCGTTGAGAACGGCGTGACCATAGAAAAGAATGGTTGGTTTGGACTGGACGAGCAATCACGGCAGGTCCCTGAGATGGGTAATCCGGGGTAGGCACTCTGGCATCGTCCGTCTGCTTTATCCGACAGTCGCCGCCGGAGACTTCGAAAGGAATAGATCGGAAAGTCACCTGCCTCGTCTCAATCGAAGAGCGGCGCTCGGAACAGTATTGTTTGAAAATCCTGACCACAGCCAGCGCTTCGACGAAGAGAGAAGAGATCCCCCCAAAAATCTGTGCCCATCTGAGAAATCCATGGTTAAAAGAGTTTCAACCTCGCGCCCGCTTCGCTCGAGGTGCAGAGGCCGCAGAGAAAGTATACAATAAGCATTTACTGAAAAATCATCCCCATCGCACAGTTTCTCCTGATAGCCACGGAGTAAAAAACATGCTGTTTCAACCCCAACAGCGAACCCATACCACCGGCAGGCCATCTCCAGCCGGTGCCCCAATGTTGGCTAACGCCGCCATCGGGGCACTTCAGCGTTCAGGAAAGCGTTTGACTTACACGTAAGATGGTTTGTCGTTGTGAGGATGACAATAACTCTATCGACGAAAGGCCAGATCGTTGTTCCAAGCGAAATTCGTGCTAAACTCGGCTTGGTACCTGGCTGTTGCCTTTCGTGCGAAATCGATGCTGCAGGTAGGATTGTCTTAGATCCGCTGCTTGAAGACCGGAAGGCTGAGGTTGTGGGCTCCGGGGAAGATATCGCGCTTGTTGCTCCTGTAGGTTCACCGGATATGTCGCCGAAATTGGTGAAAGACATACTTTCGGAAATATGAGTCGCAAATCAGTATTGATCGACGTCAACCTGCTACTGGCAGTGGGTTGGAAGAGTCATACTTTTCATCCCGAGGTGAAGGCTTGGCTTGATACGGGTGTCAAGGTTTCGACGTGTGCGATTACTGAGCTCGGCTTTTTGCGCGTGAGTATGAGTCCCGCCTTTCGCGCAGATTTTGCGAGTGCATCATCGGTTTGTTCTGCAATTACTTCCAGATACGCATTCGATTTTCTGCCTTGTGATTTGAGTCCATTAAGTATGGCGAGTGTCAGTCGGCACCAAGACACCACAGATTCTTATTTGGTATCACTCGCCAGTTCTCATGAATTAAAGTTGGCGACATTAGACGATAAGCTGCTATCTGCTGAGTGGGGGAAGGGCATGGCCTACAATCCGATTGCCTAGGGTCTGAACGGGCCGGTGCACTGAACGCTCTCAATGTCACTAAGTTCAGTGCTCATTAGCTCGAAATAGGGTTAAAATTTCCTTTCTGATTTCCAGATGTTTCTGGGAATCGTTGGCCACTCTTTTCCGCGGTTGCGGTGTTCGCGGTTCGTGACGGCCAGGGCGAATCGGGATTTTGTCTTTGAAGATCAGCTCCAAAAGCGCTTGGGTCGACTGGTCCCGTTTCGGTCGGTTCTGATGGATTAAGCTCCTGAACTGTTTGAGCGTATCTATGCTGCCTGTGAAACTGAGCCAGCTCAGTGGGCGCGTTGAGGAGACTATGTGGCGTAGGCGCAAAGTGAATATTAGTTTGGATGGCTGCTGCGCCTCATGAGCTAACGGGGTTTTGATTTATTCAATGAACACAGCCACGTCGATTATACTGCAAATCATTGTAATTCGGATGATGATCGAAGAAGCTCTTAAATCGTTTCATTATCGTTTCAATTTATCCTTTACGTTATCTTCGACCTCAATATATAAAAGAATTGGATCCAGGATTAATTGTTTCAACGAACTCTCTTATGGGTAGCAAAAATTTGCTTAATTTCCTCAAAATCAACGGTCCTACTTTGTCGAGTGAGCTTGTGGACCGGTTGGGGATCAGTCGTGCATCATTGTCTCGCCGCGTGCGAGAAGAGGGGAGTCGCATCGTGAGCATAGGGAAAGCTCGAGCCACTCGGCTTGCTGCTAGAGATGAAGGCTTGTCAGAGGCTGTGGCGCTTTATCAAGTCCAAACAAACGGTGAGGTTCTCTTTGTCGGGGCACTCCATGCTCTTGCAGACGGTGAGCACACGCAGTGGTATTTTGAATCCGAAGGGGGGCAGGAAAGCCTTATGGGAGGCGAGTTTAAACATGGATTATTTCCTGGGTGGCCTTGGTTTCTAGACGATATGCGACCGCAAGGGTTTCTAGGTCGCGCTTTTGGTAAGCGAATGGCAAAGCTTTTTCAGTATCAAGATAGCCCTGATACCTGGAGTGATCTACAGCTTTTGAATGCCCTCAAAGGGTTTGGATGGAACTCGCATGGTAATTTTATTCTTGGCGATGCGAATGCATTGCAGGCGTTTCAAGCACATAAGTTGCGTGTGGCTGATGGCTTTTATAATAAAATTTCTCCTACAACATATCCTCAGCAAGCTCGCAAGGCTCTTGAGGAAGATGAAGCTTACGGCTCTTCTGCTGGAGGTGAACAGCCGAAGTTTACATCGATGGTGTGTGACGAAGAGCACTCTATGCCTCGTTCTGTGATTGTGAAATTCAGTCCAAAAATCGATACACCCGTGGGTAAGCGCTGGGCGGATTTGCTACATTCGGAAGATGTATCTAATCAGGTCCTACGAGAGATTGGATTTTCGGTAGCTGAAACGCGTATTTTTGTATTTGAATCACGCGTATTTTTGGAGTCATTACGTTTTGACCGAGCCGGTGCTTTGGGACGACGCGGCCTTGTGTCGTTACGCTCCTTGGATGCGGCCTACATTGGGACGGGGCAGGGCTCGTGGGCAAAGGTAGCTCGAGTATTACACACAGATGGCTGGATCAGCTCGGGCGACTGCCGACGCATCATTCAGTTACAGTGTTTTGGGGAACTTATCGGAAACTCCGACATGCATTGGGGGAATCTAAGTTTCTTTCTCCCTAAAAATGGTTCATTCCCCCTAGCGCCTGTCTACGATATGTTGCCTATGTTCTTTCGCCCCACAAACACTGGAGAACTCCTAGAGCGCGTCTTCAAGCTTCGTTTGCCGAATCCAGAAGATCAAAATGAATGGTTGGAAATGCACTCACACGCGATGACTTTTTGGCGACGTATTATAGATCATTCAGGAATCAGTAGGGATTTTAAAGCCATCGCAAAAGATGCCCTCGCTGCTGTGAATCGTCTTCCAGGTGTGGTGATGAGTAATAAAGCATAAACTAAGGCCTAAAATGATGGTAACACAGTGCTCAGAAACAATCGGAAGGCAGCTATCAATCAGTGGCTCATACTTGACGATATGGAAATGGATTTTTTTGGACTCGGACCACGTGAAACTGATCGGAAAGTGACCTGCCTCATCTCAATCAAAGACTGCCTCTCGAAAGTGCATTCTTTGAAACCCTGATCACAGAAAGCACTCCGACGAAGAGAAAAAAGGTCCCCTTAAAAAGATCTGTGCCCATCTGAGAAATCCGTGGTTAAAAGAGTCTTTACCTCGCGCCCGCTTCGCTCGAGACGCGGAGGCCGCAGAGAAAATGTCACATGAAAATTGGGAAATAGGCAGTTCAATCGCGATAGAGTTTAGCCGTCAACAGACCGGTCATTGGCGAATCGGGAATGCAGTCGAAAATATGGATGATTTGAGCTGAATCTTCAGGGCATGAAGATATCAGGACGATTTGTTGATATAATATTAACTGTTCCGCAAAAGATAATGAGATATTTTGTCTATACGCTAATGTATTTCGGAATTACAGTCTTGGTTTTTGCAGAGACTCCAGATGAGGCCGCAAAAAGAATAATTAAGAGCGAGTCTAGTTTTGGCTACAATCCAGTTGATGAAAGCAGTCAGGAGATGGTAAAGGCCACCGCTATTAATTCTAGGATGCGCTTGAATTGGTTGATGGTCCATAGTGATAGTGTCACAGAAGAGCTTAGAATTTGCTATGCGCTCACCCTTATTCAAAAGAATCTGGAGTTTATGGAAAGCTCAAGGAGTGGTGTGCAAGCGCTACCTAAGGAGATCCAGCTACTTGAAGCCCAGAAACTGTTGGCAGACAGGTTACTTGTTATTCGGTCTCGGTGAGACGAGGGGAGGGCCATTTACGTTGTTGCAGCCCTCGGGTCACATAAAAAGGCGTTATAATACTGGGATGGGGCTGGTTGATATCGCGCGCGTGCCGCAGGGATCAGTAAGCAGCATCTGATGCGACTGTATCGGCACCATTTTGGTTTTTCACCGATGAGCGATCTCTGGAGAGTTAGAATAGAGGCGAGTAAGCGCCTTCTTGCAGAAACAGGCCTCACTTCAGAAAAGATTGCATATCGCTGTGGCTTTCAGTCACCCTATCATTTTTCGAGAAAATTCAAAGAGTTGGTCCGAGTCGGTCCTAGAGAATTCAGAGTTCAGTGTTGGGAGGATTGAATTTCGGTTTTTAGCCAATTCCTAGCTGGGTATGACCAGAAGTGCGGGGAGAAAAATTTCGAATAATCGCATTTTATGGTGTACAAGCGTTCACAAGTTTGAAA
>JABSRG010000041.1 GCA_013215165.1 Opitutales bacterium
GTTGTTTTTGTTTTGTTATCCACTGACCTTCAGTGGTTTAACCGCAACTCGCGATACTTTTTTATGCAAAATCCGGGTTAGGTCTTTTGGGTTGAGACAGCTTCAATACTTAAGCCGGATTAAATACATCGATTGTATCGTGGCTGTTCCCCCGGCGGCGACGGAGCACCGCCCTCCGGTATTTTTAGTAAATGGAGGGGCACGCTTTGTCGTGACCCAGGTGACGATCCTACTGGACCCGCACGCCTGTTGCGCGGTCTAGCTGGGCGCGCGCGACTTGGTGGCTGTAGTTGGCGCGGAGCTGATTATTGCGAGCTTGCGTGAGCGCGACTTGGGCTTGCAGGAGGTCGAGGTAAGTGGAGGTGCCTGAATCGTAGCGGACTTGGGCCAGGCGAAGGGCCTCTTCCGCTTGATCGATCACTTTAGCGGCTGCCTGGGCCAGTTCGTCGGCTTCTTGGAGCCCGGAGAGGGCGCGGCGGACTTCTACTTCGATGTCGAGCTGAGACTGCTCTAGGCTGAGTTCTGCCTGGCGCACTTGGGAGCGCGCTTGAACGATACGGCCTCGGGTAGCGTTGCCGTCCCAAATATTCCAAGAAGACTGGATGCCGACAATCCAGCCATGGTCAGGATCGTCGAAGGTGCCGGAGGCTTCGCCCGATCGGCGCACGTCATAGCTGCCGACTAAGGCGATGTCTGGACGGCGGTCTGATCGTGCAATGGCGACACGCTCCGTGTTGGCGGTCAGCAGATTTTCTAGGCTCTTTAGCTCAGGTCTATTACTCAGAGCCGCTTCGAGAGCTGGGACTAGGTCTGCATCGACGGGCATATACACCAGGTCTCCGATAAATTCGGGAACGCGCGTTAGATTGTTCGGTGAGATGTTGATGTAGCCCGTAGCGCGCCGGAGTTCATCGGCCGCGACACGGAAATTATTCTTTGCGCGGATCAGGGCTGGCTGGGCATTGGCCAAAGTGACTTCCGCTTGGAGCACTTCAAATTGCGAGACAGTGCCTGCCTCAAAGCGGTTGCGCACATTTTGGAGCTGTTCTTCGAGCAGCTCCACATTTTGTTCTTCAACTTCGATGCTGTCGCGTGCCAAGAGCACATCGTAAAACCGCACAGTTACATCGAGGATGACTGAGTTGACGATGCTCTCGAGCTGGAACACTGCTGCTTCCTCAAGCGAGCGTTGGGCGCGGACTGCGGCGCGTAGGCCCCCGCCTCCATAGAGCGTTTGTCGTGCTCCGATGGACACGGCCCAGGACTCATCATCTTGATCTATTCCAACAAGATCGTCATCCAATACCTTGTAAGAGGCGCTCATGGAGATGTTGGGCACCAAGACAGAGCGCACTTCTGTGATGAGCCCATCTTGTTCACGAATCTGCTCCCGAGCTTGCAGGATACTCAGGTTGTTATCCAAGGCGAATTCCAGCGCGGTCTCGAGGTCGAGTGTGTCGGGAAGCTCCGGGTCGACCGTTTCCGGTTGAGCCCAGGCGCTCATTGCCACTGTTAGTGAAATTAGTAAGCGTTTCATAACAAATCTATGGGTAAGGTTTATAACTCGACTTCGATGAGCTCTTTGTCGTTGTGCTCGGCAGCCACGAGCACGTAGATAGCCGGAATAATGAAGAGGGTGAAGATGGTGCCAATGCTCAGGCCACCGACGAGAACGAGGCCGATAGAGTTGCGCGCTTCTGCGCCCGCCCCGGTCACGAGGACGAGTGGGAAGTGCCCGAGGATCGTCGCAGCCGTGGTCATCAGAACGGGACGCAGGCGCGTTAGCGACGCATCGCGGATGGCCTCGATCTTCCGCAGGCCGGCGCGTTGGCGTGCATTGGCAAATTCAACGATCAGGATTCCGTTTTTGGCAATGAGCGCGACGAGTGTGACGAGGCCGACTTGTGTGTAGATGTTGAAGGTCGTCGTCCATCCGTTGGTCCAGTAAGCCATGGTGGGGTCGGGCATTTTCAGGAAGGTGAAAACGCTGGCTCCAAAGACCGCAAGAGGAACCGAGCCCAAAAGAATGATGAGTGGATCACGGAACGAATTGAACTGCACCGCCAGGACGAGAAAAACCATGAGGATGGCGAGGATGAAGGTCTGGATGAATTGAGCATTCCCGCCTTCTTTGCGTAGCTGGCGCGATTCTCCCGTGTAATCGATAACGAAATTCTCGGGGAAGAGTTCCTCCGCTTTCTCTTCGAGGAACGTCAGCACTTCGTCCAGTGGACGAATCGGAACACCTTCTATTTTGACCGCGTTCAACTGCTGGAAGCGGTTGAGCGAGCGTGGTTCGACAGAATCCTCGATGCTCGCGATGGAGCCTAATGGAATAAGCTGATTGTTGGGGCCGGACACGTAGATATCATTGAGCTGGTCCGGATTGAGTCGTTCGGCTCGCTTGATCTGTGGAATCACTTTGTAGCTCCGTCCATCGATACTGAATCGATTCACAAAGTTACCTCCCACGGCAGAACCAATGTCGATACCGACTTGTTGCAGGTTCAGGCCCAGGTCTGCGATTTTGTCGCGATCCAGAATGATCTCAGATGTCGGTCGATCGAGCTTTACATCAATTGGAGGAGGAAAGGCAAATAGCTCTGACTTGATCGCCTCTAACTGAAGTTGCTGAGCTACCTCCAGGATTCTGTCGGTGTCATCTGTAGACGCGATGACGAACTCGACGGGGAAGTCGCCACCTCCGGGAAGGGGTGGGGGCTGTAGCATAAACGGGTCGAGTCCTGGGACTTGGTCGACCTGCATCTGGAGATCGAAGTTTACTTGTGGGACTTCGCGATCTCGCTCGCTCCAGGGAACGAGTCCCATACCGCCCAGTGCAAAAGTGGGGAAGGTGATTTGGAACGTAAACTCATATTCGGGTACAGAACTCCAGATGTCGAAGACCTGTTCGGTGTAATGGACGCTTTGTTCCAAGGTGGAATTTGAGGACGTGTCTGCTATCCCGAAGACGAATCCTTGATCCTCTGGCGGCGCCAGCTCGCGAGGAGACATGTTAAACATGGGTATAGCGAGCAGTGAAAGGGAGAACCAGATGAAGTAGACCCAAGGACGCGAAGTGAGTGATACATCGAGCAAGCCTGCGTAAAAGTTGCGTAGGCTATCAAAACGCTTGGAAACCCAACCTGCAAAGCCGCGCGCGCTTTCGTCGGCACGTAGGATACGTGACGACATCATCGGTGAGAGGGTCAGAGCTACGACTGTTGAGATGATGACTGCGCCGGTGAGCGTGAAAGCGAATTCTTTGAAGTAGGAACCTGTTAAACCGCCTTGAAGACCAATCGGCGTATAAACGGCGAGTAATACCAGTGTCGTCGCGATGATCGGGCCGACCAACTCACGCCCGGACATGATAGCGGCCTGTAGCGGAGACTTACCCTCGCGGAGATGGCGCTCGACGTTTTCAACTACTACAATGGCATCGTCGACTACGAGACCCACCGCCAAAACGATGGCAAGCAGCGTCAGCAGGTTGAGGCTAAAGCCGAACATCTGCATCAGGAAAAAGCCGCCGATCAGCGAAATCGGTATGGTGATCACCGGGACGGCCACGGCGCGGAATGAACCGAGGAAGAGAAAGATCACCGCAACGACGATGGCGAGTGTTTCACTGAGCGTGAGGTAGACTTCCGTGATGGCATCTTGGATGTATTCCGTGGCGTCGTAAGCAATGACTGCTTGCATGCCTGTCGGTAAGCCGAGTTTGATTGCTTCAAATTCGTCGCGAACGCCGGCGATCACATCGAGTGTATTGGCGCTCGGTAGCACCCAGACTCCTATAAATACAGCGGGCTCGCCGGAAAAACGCACATCTACATCGTAGCTTTCAGACCCGAGGACAACGTCGGCTACGTCTTTTAGGCGGACGACGGCACCGTTATTTTCCTTGATGATGAGATCTTCAAATTCTTCTACGGTGCTTAGATCTGTATTCGCTGTTAGAGACACGGAGATGAGTTGGCCTTTAGTCTGGCCTACAGCGGAGAGATAATTGTTTGCAGCAAGTGCTTGGCGCACGGCCGAGGGGCTCAGGCTGAGTGCGGCGAGTTTATCTGGCTTGAGCCAAATACGCATAGAGAAGGTACGAGCGCCTAATATGTCTGCACGCTGTACACCTGGGACAGCACTGAGCCGCGGCTGCACGACGCGTACGAGGTAGTCGGTAACCTCATTCTCTTCGAGGATGTCTGAACGAAAACTTAGGTAAGATGAGGCGATTTCATTACCCGCTGTTTCGATGTTTATGATCGGTACTTCCGCTTCAGGAGGCAGATCTCCACGGATGGCGTCTACTTTCGTTGAAATATCAGCCAGCGCCCGATTGCCGTCGAAGTTTAGCTTCAGGCGGGCTCGCACGGTGGATACATTCGACTCGCTTGTCGATTCGATGTAATCAATGCCGTCCGCAGCTGAAATCGCGCGTTCAATCGGCGTGGTAATGAAACCTTTGACGAGTTCTGCATCGGCTCCTATGTAAAACGTCTGAATGGTGATGACAGCGTTTTCATTGAGCGGATATTCGCGCACCTTGAGGGTGCTGTAGGCCTGGAAGCCAGCGATCACGATGACCATGTTCACCACGATGGCCACAACCGGGCGCTGGATGAACAAATCGGTAAATTTGCGTCTAATTTCGGACATAGTATGCCAGGGAAAAGAGTGAAAGATGGGCGATTCGGACTAGTCTAGGAATCAGATGGTGCAGGATCGAGAGACACCTCGGGCGCGCGGTCGTCTTGAAGGGTGATGGCGATGCCGGGGCGCAGCTTGAATGCACCTGCGGTCACGATGCGGTCTTCTTTGTCGAGACCGGCTAGAATCTCTACGAAATCTCCGCGTGTCTTACCGAGCTTTACGAATTTCTGTTCAACGGTCAGGCCTTCGCCCTCGGTTTGTGGCACGACGACGTAGATAGAGTTTCCGAAAGAAGCATACAAAACGGCAGTTGCGGGAACTGCCAGGACGTCTCGGGCTTCGGGATGCTCGACGGCGATATTGACAAACATACCCGGTTTGAGGAGTCCCGACTCGTTGGGGAAGGTCGCTTGCACCTCGATCATTCGGGTGTCGACGTCGATTTCTGCGGCGATAGCGGTGATCTCACCCTCAACGGTTTGTCCCTCGAATGCTTCCGACGTTGCATGCGCGACGAGGCCTTCATCGAGGAAAGTGAGTGCATTTTGTGGGAGAAAAAACGAGACGTATATGGGGTCGATGGATTGTAGGCTGACAATGGGTGTGCCGGCATTGAGGTATTGACCAATGTTGACCTGGCGAATGCCGAGGCGACCGTCAAACGGAGCAGCGAGGGTTTTCTTAGCGATCGTTGCCTGAAGTTTTTTAACCTGAGCAGCAGATTGCCGGTCCTGAGCCTCGGTAGCGTCGAATTCAGATTGAGAGATCGTATTGTTTGATAGGAGGTTACGGGAGCGATTAAGGTTGATCTCTGCGAGTTCCGCCGCTGCCTCAGCCGAAGCAAGTTGTGCTTCCTCGACGCTGGTATCGAGCTTTACTATCGGTGCTCTCGCCTCAACTGCCTGACCGGATTCGAAAAAGACTTCAGTAATGGTGCCCGGGAGCTCAGTGCTGAGCGTGACACCCTTTACGGGCACGACGGTGCCGATGGCTTTAGACTCGATGATCCAAGTCTGTTGTTCAATCGGTGCCGAAGCGACCGCCTCGGGCGGCGGGACAAACGCTTCACCGGCGGCGATGAGGGCCATGATTTGGGTGGCTTTCACTCCGACGATCGAGCCGACGATGGCTGCCAGTATTAATACGGTGACGATAGTTTTTGTGATCATGATTTGTGGTCTGTTTAAAGGTTTAGGATTTGGGCAGGTTCAGGCTTTGAGTTGAGCCGATGATTTTTTCTAAAAGAGCGGTAAAGGTATTTAGCTCATCAGGGGAGAGCTCATGCATCGTGTGCGTGATATTGGAGAAGTGATCAGGAAGCATATTCTCCATAAATGTTTTTCCCTCTTCGGTGAGTTGAATGAGAGTACTGCGACGGTCATTGGGATCAGGTTCCCGTTTGACATAATGATCGCGTTCGAGCGAATCGACCAAACCGGTGACGGTAGCACGTGTGACTTGAAGGGAGTCGGCAATTTCGGCAGGCGACTTTGGCAGCGACTCTCCCGTTTCCTTGTCAAACATTAACGTGATTAGTGTAAGAAAGCGCCCTTCTGACATTCCGTGCTGCGAAAAATGGTCGGCGAACACCGCATCAATGCAATCGGTGGCACGCAGCATCGTGAAATAGGCATACGCCGACGCAGGCTCGAGTTGCGGGAACTTTTTGGAGAGTTCGAGCAAGCACTCGTAGCGTGGCATGTCTTTTAAAATTATAGATTCAGTCATAAGTTGGCTGATTGTAAGGCGACTAATGGTTAGCTGGCTAATTAAATCAAGCGTTAAGTTACGGTTCTTGAGATTTGTAAGAGCTGAGCATACCAGTAGCTGGCTTTTTCGGGAAAACATGACGAGCAATCAGGAGTGCCCTCTCTCTTCGTGATCGCGCTCGCAATACCAGGCGTTCACCTAACTTGCTAGGAGTGGTTCGCCTAACTGCCCGTTAGTTTTTTTGGAGCGACTCGTAGTTTATGGCGACCTGAGAATAAGATAAAATGGCCTAAGTATTAACAGCTCGAGTCAGCTTTTGGTGTGTTAGGCCCTACCTCGATTATGAACACGACAACGACAACGATCACGATTTACCCCAAGATTTCCCTGGAGGAATGATGTAGGTCTTTGTCAGAAAACGCAGTACGCGCGCAATTGCTCACTTCTTTTTCCTCTGGAATAGTGAAACGAGTAGATAGTGCAAGGTGCCGACGATATTTCTGGGTAGAAGAGTTAGGTCTAGTAAGGGTTGCTCTGTGTTGGCGAATCGAGATTTGTAGTCTGCTGACCCTTGCAGGAAATCGTAGGTGGCGAATTTCTGATCGAAGCACCACGCGATATTGCCCATGAGTAATTGAATTCCTGGCGAATAGGATTTGTAGTCAGGAAGGTAAGCTAGGTTGTGCATCAGATAGTGCATTCCGTCGATCAAAGCCATCTCGTAGGCGATGGGTTTTTTATTGATATAGAGGATGCTGACGCGAGCCTTTTGCCGTTCGGCCAAGGACGGGAGCACTTCGAAATAAAATTTTTTGAGACCGCTTTTGCTGAATAGCCCGAGCCCGTGTTCGGTTTTCCAGTTTGCATCTTCAATTTTTGCGATCACAGGCAAGGCTCTTTTCACATGCTCCCTGGTTTCAAAGCTCTCGATTGAGATCGTACCGCGTTCTGCCAGACGCCGTTTTTTGCGGTCAAGCGTTTGCCGAGTCTTTGTGCCCATACAATGGGCGAAGTAGTCTTCGGCGCTCTCGTGCTGAGGAATCTGAATGAATGAATTCGTACTGCGCTTCCGCTTGTGGATCCACAGGCCTGCTTTCTTCAAAGCAGCTTCGAGATGCTCTAGGTAAAAATACTGCCGAATTATCGGCAGCCATACAAAGGAGTGAGTTTTCCAGAGCTCTTTAATCCCTTTAGCCAGCGCTAGGAGTAGACTGGGGTCCAAACTGGAAACTACAGGTTCATAGTAGTCGCCCGATTGGCAGGCAACGGGCCAGAGTCCGGGACGCTTTATGCCGGGAACTTGGAAGAAAGGCCAAAAGGCGACGAGGGTGTCGGATTCATCGTAGAGGGCAATAAATACGGTTTCGCCGCCTAAGTTGTTTTGCCCTCGGCCACTACTCAGTTGGTTGTGCCACGAGGTGATCCAATCGAAATCGAAGAAAATATTTCGGTGGGCGGCGTGACTCTCCAGCTCCACGATCTCCGCGCGCATGGACTCCAGCGTATCCCATCCGGAGAGAATTTCGTGGGAGTAGGTGCTCGCGGAGGCCTTAGAAATCGAGGAGTAATCAGAATGAGTTTGCATTATTGATTACCCCGTTAAATCGGCTCCTGTTCCTGCAGTCTTAAATTCAGTTGGAAACATTGGCCTTGAAGCGCGGCCTTGGGATAGCGTAGGGCTTTTATTTCGGTCAATAGTCAACTCTTGGCCTCTGCACTCAATCTCCCAGTTCAAACATGTCGCTCAATCACATAATAGATGTCTATAAATCTGCTTTCGGCAAAGAACCCGCCTATGTATCGATGGCGCCAGGCCGAATCGAATTTCTAGGAAATCATACCGACTACAACGGCGGCTGTGTGATGGGGGCGACGCTCAACATGGGCGTCTATGCTGCAATCAGTGAGCGGGATGACACAAAGATCCGACTGACGTCTGCATCGCATGGCAATACACCGATTGTCGAGGCAAGTCTTGATAACTTAGTTCCTTTCGGTGCGGGCCGGAATAGCTGGGCGAACTATCCATTGGGCGTGCTCAAGGTGTTAATCGACGAAGGAGCCAAAGCGGAGCGGGGGTTCGATATCGCCTTTTGGAGCGATCTACCTTCGGGCGCAGGTTTGAGTAGTAGCGCGGCGATTGAATTGGCGTCAGCTAAAGTGATGAGCATTTTCTACGAAAAAGAGATCAATGATCCCGTGCATCTGGCGCGCATTGGGCGGCTAGCGGAAAACACCTTTGTTGGTCTGCCGTGTGGCATTTTGGACCAGGGAACATCCGCCCACGGTCGCAAAGATCACCTGGTTTTTATCGATTGTCGTGAGGAATCTTTTCACACCTATCCCTTGTCTGAGGGGACGAGTTTCTGGGTTTTCAACACCCACAAAAAGCACTCCTTGGTCGACTCACTTTACGCGCAACGGCATGATGAGTGTATGCAGGCGCGTGATACGCTTCAGAAGACTTACAACAACATCGAGCATCTGTGCGACTTGACTGCACCCCAGGTGGAGGCCTGCGAGCTGGACCTGCCTGCTGCTAGTTTTAAGCGTGCTATCCATGTGACCAACGAAAACGAGCGCGTTAAACGTGCTGCAGCTCTTTTGGCTTCAGGGAAATCTCATGCTGTAGGCGAGTTGATGTTTCAGTCCCATGAAAGTTCTAAGACACTGTTCGAGAATAGTATTCCCGAGCTCGATTTCCTGGTCGATGCCCTCAAGGGCAAGGACGGTGTATTAGGCGCCAGATTGACCGGGGGTGGTTTTGGGGGTGCCGTGGTGGCTTGGGCAGATCAAAATTTTACTGAAGTCACAGCTCAGTCAATTTGCGACGTCTACAACGATGCATATGGACGCGCTCCCGTGGTTCACCATATCGAGACGGGCGACGGTGCCCGTATGTTGTGATCGAGCCTCCACGCAATCCACTCACATTCTCGCTTGAAATGAATGGCCACTCTATCTTTTGTCTTTCCTTCGTAGGTGCTAAGCAACTGATGGAAGCACCGCGCTGATATTCAGCGGCAAGGCATCCTGCGAATTGTCTCGCCGCAAGCTGCGGTCTTTTCGCCCATTTAACCTTGTTTCCATGCACCAGACAATCGCAGTCCTCGATTTCGGATCCCAATACACCCAGGTCATCGCGCGGAGAATCCGCGAGTGTGGTGTCTACTCCAAAATCTATCCTTTCAACACGCCTGCCGAGGAGCTCAAAGACGACGGTGTCATCGGGATCATTTGTTCCGGTGGTCCCTCATCTGTATTATCAGATGAAGCGCCGCTGCCCGATCGTGGAATATACGAATTGGGCCTACCTGTTCTAGGAATTTGTTACGGCATCCAACTGATGGCGCATCTCCTTGGAGGTAAGGTTGAGACGAGCACGCATCGGGAGTTTGGTCATGGAGCTTTTTCCGTAGTTGAGGATGGCACACTGCTCAAGGACCTGCCTAAGTCTTTCAGCGTTTGGAACAGCCATGGTGATCGGCTCATGGAATTACCCGAGGGTTTCCATGCCATTGGGACAACCGAAAACTCGGCTTACGCGGCTATCGAGCACACAGAAAAGCGCTTTTATGGGCTGCAATTTCACCCAGAGGTGCACCATTCCGAATACGGCAAAGAGCTGTTGGAGAATTTTTTGGTTGGGGTCTGTGGTTGTCGTCAAGATTGGTCGATGCGCGACTTTATTAACGAGTCGGTTGAAGATATCCGCAAGACCGTCGGCGATCATGGCGTGATCCTGGGATTGAGCGGCGGAGTCGATTCTTCCGTTGCCGCTGCGCTTATCCACCGAGCGATTGGTGATCAGCTCACGTGCGTCTTTGTAGACAATGGCCTTTTGCGGCTCGACGAGCGTAAGAAAGTTGAAGAACTCTACGCCAAACACTTTCATTTGGACGTGCGCGTGGTGGATGCGGTGGACCATTTCTTAGGCGAACTTGAGGGAGTTGAGGATCCTGAAAGAAAGCGAAAGATTATCGGTCGCGTATTCGTTGAAATCTTTGAGCAAAAAGTCGAGGAACTCGCGCACGAGCGGGATTACGCATTTTTGGGTCAGGGTACCTTATATCCAGATATTATCGAAAGCGTGCCCATCGGTGGAAATCCGGCCGCTCTCATCAAAAGTCACCATAACGTAGGTGGCTTACCTGAGCGTATGAAGCTCAAGGTCATCGAACCACTCAACCAGCTTTTTAAAGATGAGGTGCGCAAAGTCGGTGAGGCACTGGGACTCCCTAAAGAGGTCGTCTGGCGTCAGCCTTTTCCTGGGCCTGGTCTCGCGGTTCGTCATCCGGGCACGATTGTTCGGGAAAACCTCGATACGTTGCGCCAGGCAGATGCCATCCTGATCGAAGAAATGAAAGAGACCGGCCTTTATTATGACTTCTGGCAGACATTTTGTGTGTTTCTACCCGTGCGTTCCGTCGGCGTGATGGGAGACGAGCGCACCTTTGAGCATGCTATTTCTATCCGTGCGGTGGAAAGTGTCGACGCCATGACGGCAGACTGGGCGCGCATCCCTTACGATTTACTCAGAAAGATTTCTAATCGGATCATCAACGAAGTTAAAGGCGTCAATCGTGTGTTGCTCGACATTTCATCTAAGCCTCCGGCGACGATTGAGTGGGAGTAGAGTGACTGCGTTCATAGCTTTGCAGGGAACATCAGATCGCAATCGCATTTCAAATCAGGTGTGAAAGTCTGGATTTACGGCTTACTGGGCATGCTGCTTTGGGTTGAGCTACCTGCATCAGAACCGCTGCCCGGTGTATTGGCAAAAGCGCGCCGCTTTATTGCGAGCGAGGCGGAGCTGCGTGCCGTAGACACTTTGCATTTTTCCGGCAGCATTCATGCCGACAGCGGCTTCGAGGCTAAGATGGAGCTTATCCTATTGAAGCCGACATCGTCTTGGCTGCGTATCGAAACAGACGAGAGCATCGAGATTACGGCAAACAATGCCCACGAGGGATATATTCTCGTAGAAAATAAGAAGACCGGACAGCACCAGCTCAACGTCCTGCCTGGGCCGGCCGTGGCTCGTTTGGCTAATGGTGCCTGGGAACGCCTGAACTTTTTTGATAATCCGCAGCGCCGTTTTGGTCGGATAGAGCATAAGGGAATGGTACGCTACGACGACCGCATGTGTGAGAAAGTGGTCTTCCTCTACCCCGGAAATATATGGAGTGCGCGCTACTTCGATAGCCAGACTGGAAAGCTCCTAATGACGGCTTTCGACACAGGTCAGATCTTTATGGAAGAAGGCGCGATCCATGCCCATGGTATCCGCTTTCCTGCTCGCTTACACGTAAGAGACGGTAAGCATGAGAATAAGGTGATTCACTTCGATAGTGTTGTCGTCAACGGCGAGGTAGATCCCGAGATCTTTGAATTTCCGGTAGGGCGTTAGGCGGCAGCTGTGACAAGCGGATTTATTTCATCCGCATGTTATTGTTGGGACAAAGAATCCTCGCCGAAAAATACCCGCGCTGCTCTACATCCTCATCTCTTGCAATTCCGCTGGACTCTCGCCCTAGTATTCGCATGCGAATTTTTGATGCATCAGCGCCTGCTTTCAAACAGGAGCTTTTTGAATTTATAGAGCAATTGAACGATGTGACTGATGTCGCAGAAACTGTGCAGGCTGTTTTGGCCGATATTCGCGAACTTGGGGATGGTGCAGTCGTTAAATACGCAGAAAAATTTGATCAGTTCGCTCTGAAGCCAGAAGAACTACGAGTCCCTGAAGCGATTCTGGAAGCGAGCGTGGACGCACTGTCCAAAGACGAACAAACCGCTTTTCAAACGGCTATTGACTCAGTCCGAGCCTTTCACCAGCGCACACTTCCTGAGCCTTGGACGATGCGTAACGCACAGGGAGGGATGGTCGGCGAACGCTATTATCCGATTCGACGCGTTGGGCTCTATGTGCCGGGCGGTCAGGTGCCCTTGGCCTCTACAGTCATCATGACCACAGTGCTGGCTCAGGTAGCCGGTGTTGAAGAAATTGCTGTGACTACACCGCCGATGCCCGGCGGAGATGGCATGCCTTCGCCGGTGATGCTAGCGGCTCTGTATCTAGCAGGCGTGCGCGAGGTGTATCGTCTTGGGGGTGTTCAGGCGATTGGAGCTCTGGGCTATGGTACTGATTCGGTTCCGGCGGTAGACAAAATTTTTGGACCGGGTAGCGCGTACGTGAATGAGGCAAAGCGCCAACTGTTTGGTCGCGTGGGTATTGACCTTCAACCCGGACCGAGCGAAGTGATGATCATCGCCGATGCTACGGCAAATCCGGCTTTTGTCGCAGCAGACTTATTGGCTCAGGCCGAACACGGAACGACTAAGGAGAAAATCTATTTCACGGTCCCCAGTCTTGGTTTTCTAGAGGCGGTGGAAGCGTCGTTTGCGGAGCAATTAAAACAGTGTAGTCATCGTGAGGCCATCCAGGTGGTATGGGATAATGCGACTGCGGCGATTCTTTGCACAGATCTGAATGAGGCCGTAGTTGCGGCTAATTTAGTGGCCCCCGAGCATTTGGAGCTTCAAGTGGCGGATGCTGAGCTGGCTATGCTGACAGAGCAGATCACCACTGCGGGCGCGATCCTACAGGGCCATTTCTCACCGACTGTTCTCGGAGACTTTACAGCAGGTCCGAGCCACACCTTGCCGACGGGGCGGACATCCCGTTTTTCCAGCGGGTTGCAAGCTACCGATTTTATGCGGCGTTCGAGTATCGTGCGCTATGATGAAGCCAGTCTGAAAAATGCGGCTCCCGTCGTGGAAGTATTCAGTCGCTTGGAACAATTAGACGCACACGGACGCAGCCTTTCAGTGAGGCTCCCATCATAGCTATGGACTGGCAGATCCAACGTTTCGGGCGCGTATCTACGGTCACCGGCAGAAAATTTGAGCCCGGCGATTTGGTGGTGTGCTTGATCTACGTGGGTCCGGAGGGAGACATCCAGCGGGCTGATATGCACCAGGAGGAGGAAGCCGACTTTGATGTCATGGAGCAAAGCCTCTTGGGGCGTTGGGTGCGTTCAGTCAAAGAGAAGCTGGGAGACGAAGATAATTCACAATCCATCCAGTCGACAGAAGATCTATTTCTCGGTTTATTTCAGCATGATCGTTCTGAAGACTCGGAAGAAGTGGAGCTTTTAAAACATTTTCTTGGGCTCATGTTAGAGCGCCGACGCGTGCTGAAGCCTGAAGGTCCGCGCGCGCATTCAGGCCAGCAAACCTACATCCATACAAAGTCTAAACAGAGCTATCAGGTACCTGTTCTGGCGCTTGAGCCAGAAATGCTATTGCGCCTTCACGAGCTTTTTGAGGATTTGATATTATGAAGTCTCTGTTGCCTGTTTTTTTTAGTCTCGTCGCCCTGTGTTTCACGGGTTGTGTGACGTCTGACTCCGAGCAATCTATGGCTCCGACGATGTTGATGGAGTCCCGAACGGATGGATCGGTGAAGTATGAGATGCTCCCGGTGCCTATGCCTGACGGGAGTCTCATACAGATTCCGGTTTCTGGTACGCCTATCTTGGGGCCGGACCACTTCTTGCGCGCTGATGTCGCTGAAGTTGACTTGGGTGTGGCGATCCGGATGACGTTGAGCCGTCGAGGTCAGGTGGAGCTTTATCAGTCCAGTGGATTCAATCTATCACGGCGCCTGCTTTTATTGGTAGGAACTAAGGTGGTGGGTCTACGCCGCATCGAAACAGTCATGAACGAGCCGCATTATTTCACATTTGCTCTCGTTCCAGACTCGGAAATTCCAGAGCTGGTGTTGCAGATAAATGATTACTTGGAAGCATACCATAGTCGGTAAGATGCCGGCGAAACCATACATCTGGATAGCGCTTCTGTTGAGTGGCTGGTGTCCGCTTTGGCCCCAGGCTGGTGGCCCGATTACTTGGCCTACCTCAAACACGGCTTTTATGCGTGGCGAGGACTTGTCGGCCTTTATTCAACCCACGGTCAGTGGTCGCGTGACTTCTGGACTCTACGGCTGCGTGCGTAACGATGGCTTTCGCTTCCACGAAGGTATTGATCTCTTTCCGATTTTCCGGACGCCAAATGGAGAAGCAGACGAACCGGTATTTGCGGTTATGAACGGTCGGGTCATGCACGTGAACCCAGTTGCGAGCCGTAGTGGTTATGGCCGTTACGTGGTGCTTGAGCATACAGATGCAGATATTCCTGTGTATACACTCTACTCTCATCTGGCGGATATCGCTGAGGGCGTCGAAGAGGGTGTCTGGTTACAAGCGGGAGATCCGGTGGGTGGTTTGGGCCGATCGGCAGCCTATGACATTCCCAAGTCTCGGGCTCACGTCCATTTTGAGATAGGCCTGCGTATAGGGAACGGATTCCAGGGGTGGTATGATCAGCAAGACTTCACCGCTCCTAATCATTTTGGAATATGGAACGGTATGAACCTGGTCGGCTTCGATCCACTCGCATTCTTCGAGGCCGTCCGCGATGGTGAATTTACCAGCTTTCACGCCCATATCCAGACCTTCGCTGAGTTGGCCGTGCTTCGGGTCCACACGTCTAAGATTCCTGACCTTATTCAGAGGTATCCGACTCTGCTGACACGGCCGATCGAGCCGGGTAGCGGTATTGCGGCCTGGGACATCGTATTTTCGCAATATGGTTTTCCGATCCGCCTCACGCCCTGGTTTGCCGGTGAGCTCCCAGCGCGTAATGGAGGCAGTGTGGAACTCTTGAGTATCGATGAGCGACTGAGGGCCGAGACCCGGTGTTGGAAGAGCTTTTCGCGCAGCCGGGATACCTATGAGGTGGCCGCTTTTATGCAGCGTACCCTTGCGATTTTATTTGAACATTGAGGGGAGGTAGAAGCCGAATGTCATTCGTGCCAAGGAATGATTTATAATGCAGGCCGAGGAGGTAGAGACGTTTTGCCAAAACGTCTTCGCTCGCGGGATTGATCTGTCCTTTCCCCAGATAAGACTTTGGAAAGGCGGTGGTGGTGTAGGAGGGCCTTCCGGTAATAATGCTCCATAAAGGAACTGACTAAACCTGTATAGATAGCTTCAGACTACTTATCTTTCGCAGTTGTCGTCTCGTCCTTAGGATCGTAGATATATCCGACACCATGAATCGTGCGAAACGCATCAAGAGATGTATTGTGGCGGCTAAAGTGGTCTCGGATTTTTACAATGTATTGGTCCAGCGAGCGTGAGCGAACGTCGGCATGAATACCCCAAACTGAGTGAATTAAGCTGCGGCGGGTCAGAACGGTATGGGGATTGGAGACCAGATAGGTCAGGATGCCCAGTTCTTTGCGCCCTATTTTTTCAGAAGTTCCATCGTCAAAGATGATTTCCATACGGCCAGGAGACACCAGTGCCGTGCAGAATTTGAAGTCGTTAGTACTAACCTTCGCATTCTGCGTGATATGATTATCTTTCGAGGTCTCTGCTCGACGTAACACAGCGTGGATCCGAGCGATGAGTTCCGGGAATGAAAATGGCTTTGTGATGTAATCATCGCCGCCCATTTCGAGACCTTTTACTTTCTGCACCTCGGAATTATTTCCTGTCAGAAAAATGACTGGAACTTGTATGCCATTTCGACGTAGTTCCTCCATTAAACTAAAACCAGTGCCGTCTGGTAGGTTGATATCTAGGAGAAGCAGATTCGCGAAGTTGTTTTTCAGAAATCGAACGATACGGGAGATACGGTGATAGACCTGGGTCATCATTCCGGCCATCTCCAGTTGTTCCGAAATCAGATTGGCGAGTTCTTTTTCATCTTCAACGACGAGAATAAGCGGTTTTGGCTGGGGCATATCAGTCTAAGCGGGTAGTTCCTTCAAATCTGAGAGTATCTGATTAGCGTGCTCTTCTGGTTTCACTTTAGGGTAGGTCTTCAAAATTGTTCCTTCCGGGCCAACAATAAAGGTCATGCGATAAATGCCTTCATAAGTTTTGCCCATAAATTTTTTCTCTCCATAAACCCCGAACCCATTTGCTGTAGTGAGCTCTGGATCGGAAGCGAGGGGGAAGTTGAGAGAATGTTTTTTCCGAAATTTATCATGCGAGGCCTCCGAATCGCCACTAACGCCGATCACGCTAATATTTTGGTCGCTAAAATCCGTCCATTGATCTCGTAATCCACAGGCCTGCTTGGTGCATCCGGGGGTATCGTCCTTTGGATAAAAGTAGACGACATATGTTCGTCCACGGAGGCCGCTTGTGTGCAGCTCCGTACCCGCAGCATCGCGGTAAGCGAAATCTGGAGCGGTGGCGCCAGCTTCTAGAGGAGTCGGTTTGTTCATGAGCAGAGGATTAATCCGATAAACAGTGTTTAGGTAACGTTCGTTTGTTAAGAAAATTTACAACTGGTTTAGGTAATCGCTGATAGCTCTTAGATTAAATGGCGTACTTCAGAGTATTTTCTTTGCCTAACGTGTGTTTTGAGTTGCAGCGCGATATGAAATTATACTGATTAAGCGTTCGCTCTTATTTCCGGGGGGTCCGGGAAGCGATTAATAAACCTGAGAATTAACCCTCAACCCTCTCCATTAGGAGAGTTTCCATCATACTGTATGAGTTCTTTAATGGACGATCTAATGGCCGAATCCCAGTTCCAGCAACTGGCGGAAGGCTCAATTGTAAAAGGCACCATCATAGAGGTGCGCCCCAACGAAGTCGTCGCTGACATCGGAGGAAAAGCAGAAGGGGTCATCCCCAGCCACGAATTTTTTGACGTCGGCGAACTGCAAATTGGTGAAGAAATCGAAGTGTTTCTCGAGCGTCTCGAGGACAAAGACGGCAACCCGGTCATCTCATTTGACAAAGCCGAACAGAAGAAAAACTGGGAAAATATCCTCACCAAGTGTGAAGAAGGATCAATCGTCCAGGGTCGCGTAAAGGCCAAGGTTAAGGGCGGTCTGATCGTATCGATCGGTGTCGACTCCTTCCTGCCTGCTTCCCAAATCGATATTCAGCCACCGAAGAATTTAGACCAATACATGGGCCAGACTTACGACTTTAAGGTTTTAAAGATCAATTTGGACCGCAAAAATATCGTCGTATCGCGTCGCGAGCTCATTGAAGAGCAACGCCAGGAAAAGCGCCGCAAGCTTCTCGACGAAGTTAAGCCCGGCGACAGCCGCACCGGTGTGGTCAAGAATATCACCGACTATGGTGCTTTCGTCGACCTCGACGGCCTCGACGGCCTGCTTCACATTACCGATATGTCTTGGGGGCGTATTTCTCACCCGAGCGAGATGCTCAAACAAGGTGAGGAAATCACAGTCATGATCATCGAGGTCAACCGTGACCGCGAGCGCGTTTCTTTAGGACTCAAACAGCTCAGCTCAAATCCTTGGGACAAGATCGAGGAGAAATACCCAGTCAACGTCAGGATTTCTGGCCGTGTGGTTAATCTCGTGCCTTACGGAGCATTCATCGAGATCGAAGAAGGCGTCGAAGGTCTTGTGCACGTCACTGAGCTTTCTTGGACCAAGCGCATCAACAAGCCTTCTGAGGTGCTACGCATCGGGCAAGAGGTCGACGCCGTCGTCCTCGGCATCCAAAAAGAGGAGCAGAAGATTTCTCTCGGTATCCGCCAGCTCGACGTCAATCCATGGGATATGGTTCGCCATAACTATCCTGTTGGAGCCCGTGTTCGCGGCAAGGTGCGCAACCTCACTAGCTATGGTGCCTTTGTTGAGCTCGAAGAGGGTATTGATGGTATGATCCACGTTTCAGACATGAGCTGGACACGCAAGATCAACCACCCAAGCGAAGCCATCAAGAAGGGCGACGAAATCGACGCACTGGTATTGGATGTCGATGCCGATCAACAACGCATCTCTCTCGGCATGAAGCAGGTTACCACAGACCCATGGGAAGAGATCGAAAATTACTTCAAGATCGGTGATGTCGTTGAAGGCAAGGTGTCGAAGATGACCAGCTATGGTGCATTTATCGAACTCGACCATGACATCGACGGCCTCGTGCATATTTCGCAAATCAGCGAAGAGCGTATTGATAAGGTCAAGGACGTCCTTGAAGCAGAGCAAAAGATTTATGCTCGTGTTATCAAGATCGACCGTGACGAGCGTCGTATTGGCCTCTCTATCAAGGCTGCTGAATACGATGAGGATCAACTCGAACGCGAGCGTATCGCCTTCGACGCCCTCAACAGCTCAGACGATCTCACCAACCTCGGTGATATCCTCGACAACGTCACGACCAAGTAGAGGTCAGCCCAAACTTATTCATCAAAACGCCTGCTTCCTACCGGAGCAGGCGTTTTTTATTCCGCCTCCTGGGGAATCCGAGTCCCAGCGTGGCATGAGTTAAGCCGTGTCTATTCTGCTTTAATCACAATGATTTAGGTTTCTGAATATAAAGTAAGGACCCTCCAAATCGTGAATTCGGGATTTTTGACTAAACCTGGAAGGAAAGATGCCAGACAGAAAGCTCAAATAACTGAATGGCAGTATCTGTCACGAATCTTGCTGACTAGAGGAATGATATTTAAGTCGATTTTTACGACATGCAGGGATTGTTTCTCAAAATTCAATGCAATTTACACCCTCACTTGGATAACCTTTGGCGTAACACTGGCTGGTTTTCTTTTCTTTTCTAATCGTTTGATTGATACGATTGGTGCTGAAATTTTAGTTGGTTGTTCGGTTTTTCTTATTTTCAGTCACCAGAGGTTTAAAAATACGAATGGGTGGACCTTTCGGCATTGGCTTATCGCATTTGTAGCTCCTGGCTTATTGGTTTCTATGTTGATTCTCGTAGTCGGCTTTGTGTGGAGTCAATTTAATCGAGTTGAGATTGTGATAATCGGAAATGGCGATGGCCAATATGGACAAAGTGTTCAATCACGCAGCCAGGTTTTTGCTTTTATTGAGTCTGAAGTCTCAAATGTTAAGCGGAATGTTAAATTGAGATTAGATGGGGATTATCAGGATTTAAATAAGAAGAAAGAGTCGGAACCAGATTCATCTGGCGGGCCCGATACGAGTGTAAATGTGGACACAGTATATAGTCGCTGGATTTCTAATATATCCGAGACAAAACCACATATTTTGGAACTTGATGTAATCTGGATTTCAGATTTAGTAGATAAAGGAATATTGAGTCCGATGGATGATGTGAAAACTCATGAAAGCGATTATTACACTTTTGGAGTAACCAATCAGATAGGATTACATAACGCGAACGACTTGAGGGAAATTAAATTTCCAGGGAAGCGGGAATACGCTAGACCCTTCTTTTTGAATGTTGGACTCCTTATGTATGATAGTAGGAGGATACTTGATGTAGATATCGATCCAAGTTTTGAGAGTGTGCCCGAAGATTGGGACGAGCTATTCAGAAGGATTTTAATTCTTCGGGAATATGACCCTAGCATTAAAGGCTTTGTATTTCAGGGGAAAAACTATGAAGGGTTTTTGTGTAGCTTCATTGAAATGTTGTGGGCTCACGGAGGTTCGATAGTAATCGATTCTAGAAAAGGGATACCACAGATAAACAATCCGCGGTCTCAGATATTCGAAACGCTGCAATGGTATCAGAACGCAATTCGCTTGGGCGTTATCCCACCAGAGGTATTTAAGGGAGGGAAAGATGGCGAGGGTCTGACGGAGACGACGAGTCAGGATTTATTTTTTGAGGGGAACACCCTTGTTCATCGCAATTGGCCCAGAACTCTTGATCGAATCCATTCTCGGCCTGAAAATGGCGAGATGCGGACACGAGTTCGAGTATTTCCGAGACCGATTGGGCGTAGACATGTAGACCCGGGAATACCTAAGGCAGCATTGGGAGGTTGGGCTTATGCGATAACCACCTTCGCTGAGGAGCAAGGGCGTGCAGTGGAGGCAATGCGAGTTATCGAGGCCTTTACTAGTAAAAGGTGGTTCGATGCGATGGTCAGGTCTCAACAGCTTACCCCTGAAGACGATGTGTATTCAATTCGCGTTCCGGCAAATGAGGATGTTGTGAGAAGGCGTGCAGCTGATAACCACGCAATTAATATTTCATACAGATATCTTGAAAATAGATATTATGCGTCTAGACCAATTGTTCAGAACTACACTGAATTCTCTAGTCAATTCACTAGTGCTATCCACGGCTTGATGCTGCGGTTTATAGAGCAAAAATTTAAGAATGAATCAGTGAGCGATGAAGAGATATGGGATGTTCTGAATTCATGTCAGTCGAGAATCAATAGGCTTTATTAATGTAGTGTTGAGGATGTCTCATTTGTTGTTAAAGCTCAGAGGTAACCCTGTTCATTTAGTTTGTTAGATTTATCATTGTGGTGATTAGTCAATTCCAGGTAAGCGTCCGTTAGAGCATGTTCGTGAAGGGGGTGCTCTAACGGACGCTTACGAATTGCTGTGCTATTCCGACTGGGAAAGCTGGATCTGATTCCATGAAGATCCGCGAAGAACCGAAAATTAAGTCATTAAAGAGCAACAGCTCAGGGCCGTTTTCGACTCGAATTTGTTCGGGAAGCTTGCCCATCTTTTATTAATTTAATAATTGAGCTTGGCCATCCTATTAATCCTGTAATTCCAATAGCAAGAAAGGGTAATCCTACCCAATAAAAGACATTTCTAATCTTAAATGTTTCTGAAAAATTCCTCTTATTTTCAGTGTTAATGAATGAATTAATTTTTGTAATCATTTCTATTTTAAGTTTTTTGTCTAGATTGCTACTCCCACTTGTTAATGATTTTTTTTTCTTTATCGCTAACAAAGACAACGGTTGAATGTGATGAGTAGCGTCCGTCTTGCAGGACAGTTTTCGAGCCCATTTCAGCTTTTTTCACCTTTTCTATTCTGTGGGGAAACTTTAAAAGACCCCAGAAGTGCCCCTGCGTATAATCAAATGTAGCTAATCCTTCATGGTTTTTTTCACCTAGCACTTCAATAGTTTGATGCCCTACAAAAACAAAACTACCTCCAAATCCAGAGAAGAATAATATAACAAAAAAAGGCTTCACTAAAGCATCTACGATAAATTTTTTCATAGCATTAATGTTATGACAATGAATCGTCCTGATAACTCTGAAGATTCGTGTTTATTGAGGTGATGAGATGTAAGGGTTTGGACACCATGAGTTTGATTGTTTGCCTCACACGCGCCGATAGGGCGTTTGTAAAAGTACTTCAGTGTATTGTGGCAAGGAAAAGTAGAGCACACGGCACAGTTTCTGGGAGGCGCGCTGACGCCTTCTTTCATCGGCATAAATATCCTCCGACTTTATCCGGCTAATTTACGCTAATAATTTTCTCTTTGGGTCTTGGCTTGTAGTTGGTTTTGGGGTGTAGGGAGCCAAGCTGAAGGGAGTGCATTTTAACCGCGGGGTAATAATGTACAACGGTCTTAAAGTTTATCTTAGACTTGGGATGCGTAAAAAACAACGGATCAAGAGTAAGCGTACCTTAGAGCACCTCATTGACTAGCAGATCTCGGTCTCGTTTTTATTTGGAATGTCACGTTATTCTCCCCTTCCCATTATCGACTCGAAACTGGACGCCGGAAGAAAGGGAGGTATATTCTTCGTTTCTCATGTATCCAGAGTCACTCAACATTGAGCACGCTGAAGCTGCGGAGTATGCGCGTGGACTTCGGGCGGACTTTCCTATTCTCGCTACTGAAGTGCGTGGCAAGCCGTTGGTGTTTTTTGATAGTGCTGCGTCGTCGCAGAAGGTGCAGGTCGCTCTTGACGCTGAGCGGAAGCTATTGACGGAGAGCTATGCGAATATCCACAGAGGTGTGTATGCCTTGAGCGAGCAGGCGACAGCTGCTTATGAGGACGCGCGTTTCACGATTGCGGAGTATTTGGATGCCGCTCGATCTGAGGAGGTAGTATTCACCCGTGGGACCACAGAAAGCATCAATTTGGTGGCCAACTCTTTCGGGGGAGCTTACCTCAATCCGGGGGATGCTGTGTTGGTCTCTGAGCTGGAGCACCACGCCAATATCGTCCCCTGGCAAATGCTCGCTGAGGAATTGGGTCTAGAGATTCTGCGTATCCCAGTGACAGAATCGGGTGAATGGGACCTCAGCACACTGGATGAGCTGCTGGACCAGCAGGTGGCGATGATCTCGGTGAGCCATGTGTCTAATTCTTTGGGGACGATCAATCCCGTCGAGACCGTGATTGCTGCTGCTAAGAGCCGCGACATCCCTGTGCTGCTCGATGGGGCTCAGGCGATCCCACACTTTAAGCCGGATGTCCAAAGTCTCGACTGTGATTTCTACGTGTTCTCTGGCCACAAGCTTTTCGGGCCCACCGGTATCGGTGTGCTTTATGGTAAGTATGCGCGTCTCGAGGCGATGCCGCCTTATCAAGGCGGTGGCGACATGATTGATAAGGTGTCGTTCGATGGCACCACGTTCGCCAAGCCGCCTGCTCGTTTTGAGGCGGGGACGCCGCATATTAGCGGAGCTGTGGGCTTGGCCGCAGCGGTGCGGTATGTCAGTGTGCTCGATGCTCAGTTGCTCCATGAGCACGAGCAGGGCATGATGCGATATCTGGAAGCGGGTCTCAGAGAAATCGAAGGGCTCCGGATCTACGGTGAGGCCGCGGATAAGGTCTCTGTCACGTCTTTCGTTTTAGACGAGGTACACCCTCATGATATGGCAACATTTTTGGACTCTGACGGAATCTGTATCCGAGCGGGGCATCATTGCTGTCAGCCGCTCATGTCACACTATGGCATCGCGGGAACGGCGCGCGCCTCTTTGGCGTTTTATAACACTTTCGAGGAGGTCGATGCGTTTTTGGCAGCCATCCATAAAATAAAGAAATTTTTCGGCTGATGAGCGGTGACGACTCTCTCATCGAGATGTATCAGGACATTATCCTGAAGCATAACAAAACGCCACAGCGTAAGCACCCGCCCGAGGCTGGCTGGCTGGTGGTCGATGGCCGCAATACGACATGCGGCGACGAGGTGGTGCTGGGCTTGTCGGTTTCTGATGAAGGGGTAGTGGAGGATGGCTGTTTTGATGGGGCCAGCTGCGCTATCTGCACCGCTTCTGCATCGATGATGGTCGAGGATGTGATCGGTCGTACCATCGACGAAGTCCGTGAGCGGAGCCAAAATATTCAAGATAGCCTGACAGGTGAGACACAGATCGATAGCAGCGAAGGCGATCTAGCCGCTCTGAATGGAGTGCGTCGCTTTCCAGTTCGCTTGAAGTGTGCCTCTTTGCCGTGGGAGGTCTTGGACAAGGCCCTGGTGCAGTCATGATGAAATCGTTTGTGGCAGCCGAGCGCCCGTTCGCGGCAATGGAAAATCCGTTCGAGGAGTCGCAGTTTAGTACGGTCGAAACGCTTGAACCGGTCTGGCAAGTGATCGTAATGGATGATCCGGTCAACCTGATGAACTACGTCGTGCTGGTCTTTGAGACGGTGTTTGGCTACCAGCGAGAGAAGGCGACTAAGCACATGCTGGAGGTCCACGAACAGGGGCGCAGTGTTCTCTGGGTTGGCGAATTTGAAAAGGCGGAGGCCTATGTGTTCAGTCTGCAAAATTGGCAGCTGTCTGCGGTTTTAGAAAGGGTGGGCGACTGATTATGCCGCGCTTGCGTTTTCATATGGACCCGTCTTTTTGCAATTTCTTCAAGGAGGCATTGGGCTCGATCATCGATGCCGTGGGTGGCGAGCTGATTCCCGGGAGATATCAGCCACAGGATACGCTGGATGCGGAGATCTGGGAGGACGGGATTCAGGAGTATAACCATGATATTTCTGAGGCCTTAAAGGACTTTGTTGCCAGCAAGGAGTTCGGATTCAGCGAGATGAAGCTTTCTGACGAAGAACTTACCTTGGTGGTTCAGGCATGTTCCTACTTTCGGCTGCGTATACGCAGTGCTTTGTTAGGATGCTTCAAAGATGAACAACTGGAAGCGGGTAGTATTGATCTAGAAAACCTTAGTCCAGCAGTGCGCGATGCTTATATCGTTTACATGGGCCTGGCGTCCATTCAGTCCGAAATTGTAGATACCCTTCTTTGACGCGCTGCTTCAAACAGGGTGACGACGCTGGCAGCGTTCACGTTGAGAGAGTCCGCGTTGCCATGCATTGGAATAACGGTTCGGGTATCTGCATGTTCGAGCCAGTATGTGGATAGGCCGGTAGCTTCGGCTCCAACGGCAATGGCTGAGGGTCCGCTAAAATCGATATCCCAAAGTGTTTTTGTGCCATCGGGTGTGGTGGCATGAACAATGACGCCACAGCTATGCATGAAGCGTAGAATTTCTTCGGGGTCTGCGATGAAGACAGGCACGGCGAAGACGAGCCCCTGCGATGAGCGGATTACATTTGGATTAAAAATATCCGTCCGCAGATCGGAGCAGAAGAGGGCGTCGACTCCTGCCGCATCTGCTGAGCGAAGGATAGCTCCGAGATTGCCTGGCTTTTCCACACCATCGACAATCATGAAGAGGGGATTGGGCGGTGGCTCGATCTCGTCGAGGTCAAATCCATACAGGTCGGCTTCACCGATCAATCCATCGGGTCCCTCGCGATATGAGAGTTTGGAGAAGGCCTCGGGGGAGAGTTTTACCAAGGATACGTCCTCCTGCTCACCGGCAAGTGAAACGAATTCTTCATGTTCTGAAGATTTGAAACACTCAGGGCAAAAATACAAGGTATCGACTTCGACGCCGCCGCACACAGCATGAGATAATTCTCGCAAACCTTCGATCAAGAAGCGTTCGGTTTCCTCGCGTCTCTTGCGCTGCCAGAGCTTGCTAAGGGCTTTTATGCGTTGATTGGCGGGAGATTGGATAAAGAGCGTTTCCATTTTTGAGATGGCGCAGTTGCCATTGGGCAGTAGACAAGCTCTTTATGCCGCAACCCAGCAAGCACTTTAATCCTGACCCTTTTGCCTACCATGAGGAGGTAGAGCTGACAATCGACGACCTCACGAATCTAGGTGTGGGAGTCGGTCGGGTCGATGGCTGGGTCGTGATGGTGCCATTTGTGATACCGGGTGAGCGTGTGCGGGTGAGGATTTTTGCCAACCGGAAGACATTTTCGGAAGGCGACCTAGTGCGTGTTATCGATGCGAGCCCGGATCGGGTCGGCCCGAAGTGTCAGCTCTACGAAACCTGTGGTGGCTGCCAATATCAGCATATGTCTTATCCTGCTCAGTTGGCGCATAAGCGCTCCCATGTGGCAGATGTTATGCAACGATTGGGTGAGATCGACCACCCGGTCGAGGCGGCTCATGGGTCTCCGGTAGATTATGGCTATCGCTCTAAGCTGACACCGCATTGGAATCGGGGGGCACGCAGTGGTCCGATTGGGGATATCGGGTTTTTGCGTTATGGCTCACGGCGTAGTCTGATCGATGTGCCGCAGTGCCCAATTGCTACGCATGGGATCAATACCACGCTTCCTCACGCCCGCGAGCGGGTCAGGCATCCCAAGACTGCGCGGGAGAAAAAGGTTTTGAAGCAAAAGGGAGGGACTCTGTTGCTGCGCGACGTAGCGGAAGGTGTGGTGACCGAGCATGAGAAAGTGGTGACCGAGCGTGTGGGGGAGAAAGTATTTCAGTTCAAGGCAGGAGACTTTTTTCAAAATAACCCGTTTATTTTGCCGGAGTTAGTGGCATATGTGGCCAGTGAAGCGAAAACTCCGCATACGCGCTATCTCATCGATGCTTATTGTGGTGTGGGTTTATTCGGGATCTCGCTTGCTGGGTATTTTGAACAAATCGCTGGAGTCGAAGTGAGCGAGTCTGCGGTTCTGTGGGCGCAGGGGAATGCGCGCATAAATTTTGTTGAAAATGCCCGCTTTATGGTGGGGGCCGCAGAAGCAATTTTTGAGGGACTTACCTTTCCGAGTGAGGTGACGGCTATGATCATCGATCCTCCGCGAAAAGGCTGTGACGTGGGGTTCTTGGAGCAGCTCTTTGCCTACGGGCCGGCCAGGCTCGTCTATGTGTCTTGCGACCCAGCTACTCAGGCGCGTGACCTCAAGGCGATGTGTGCAGAGGGATACCGCGTTGAGCGAGTAAAGCCTTTCGACCTGTTCCCACAGACGCGGCATATAGAGAACGTAGTTACGCTATCGCGGGAGTCCTGATCCTTATTAATGGTTAGGAGCTTACTCGAGCTTTACGGCTGGGAGCATTCTCAAAAACCCAGAGCGCTTCTTTCAGTGTCTGCTCATTGAAAGGTTTGGAGAGAAAGTCGTCTGCTCCGGAGCGAATGGCAGTGTGGCGATCTTTGAGCTCATCGTTAGCTGATAGAAAAAAGATCGGAATCTCTGCCAGAGCCGGGATTTGTCGAATTTTGCTGCAGGCTTCCACTCCATCCATGACTGGCATCGTGTAATCGAGTAGGACCAGGTCGGGTAAGATTTCGTCTGCTTTCTCCACGGCCTCTTTCCCGTTTTTTGCTGAGTGGCCCTCATATCCCATGGTTTCGAGAACAGCTATGGCCAGCTCGATATTCACACCGTGGTCGTCTGCTACGAGTGCTTTCTTCATATCTGAAATGGGGAAATTGGTTTTAGTTTAACGTTGAATAACTCGCCGATCAGTCACTTAGCTTGAAAAATTAAAGAGCTTTTAGTAGCTTTTTCTAACCTACCTTGCGGACTGAAATTTCAGGCCGCTGAAAATAAAAATATCCTCCCATACTCTCATACTCGTTGCGAGAGAACCTAACAAATGAATCCAGGTCATGCCGTTATGGTAAAGTCCAACCGTCAGTTGGGCTCGGTTCTTGTCGAAAGAGGCCTCATTGAGCATCGGCACCTTGAGGCCGCGAGCGAACGTCTTATCGACGCTATGCAAAACCCGGGCAAGCTCACGGCGAGTATCTTATCCATTCTTATCTTTGAGCTTCAAGAGCTCGAGGAGTCGGCTTTGATCGCCTATCTTGTAGAAGAGGAAAATCTTGGAGCGCTTCCGTTAGGAAGCACTGAATTTGATCCATCAGCGTGGCCAGATTTCGCAGCAGGGCTTGCGGGGGCGACACGGACGATCCCGGTTGATCGTAAAGATGGTTTCATCACTGTGGCTACCAGTTACTATTTGAGCCCTCCTGCACGCGAGTATTGGGAATCAGAATTGAGCGAGCATATCATTTGGACCGTCGCGCCGTTGCTCCAGATCGAAAAGCGGATTGAGTCGCTAATAGATGCTCAGTCACAGGCAAATACCAGTGCTTCAGGCGTGGAGAGGAGTATGCCAATCCGTAATACCTAAAACTCTGGGCTGAATTCAAAGATGATATTGTCGCATTGATTATAGCCCATTGAAGAAACTGGGATCAATCTTTGTATCCATGGCATTAGCACGCATCCAAGTAAACATACTAAGCAAGCTCTCGGAGTTTGGAAATCTCGACGAAGAAGCCATCAAAGAAATCCTCTCGATAGAAGAGGAGCTTTCGGGCGAGGCGGTGGATAATATGTTGTTGGAGAAGTATGGCGTGAGCGAATTTCAGCTTCTCGTTGCTAAGGCTAAGGCCTTTGATCTGACTCCGTTCAATGCTTCCCTATTTCAGGTGAGCGAACATACCTTCGAATACCTAGAGCGTGATTTTTGCTTGGAAAACAAGGTATTGCCGATCGGCACGGTGGGTGAGTTTTTAGTAGTGGCAGTCTCCAATCCTTTTGACGTTCAGCTCAATCAGAAGATCCAGGATATCACACGTTTACGCGTATCGACTTTGCTGGCTCTCGAGCGCGACATCAATGCAAAGCTTGAGACGAAGGATGAGGAAAAAGCCCAGGTCTCAGACTATTCGGACGTCGTGGACGCCCTGGGAAATGAATTTGAAGAGGGTGAAGAACTGGAAGATGCGATCACCGACGAAGAGTCCGCTCCCATCATCAAGTTGGCGAATCGGATTATCGAAGACGCCTATTTTTCTGGAGGTTCAGACATACATATTGATCCTTTCGAGAAAGAGACGCGTATTCGGGTCCGTATCGACGGCGTCCTGCAGGAGAAGCTGTCTATTCCAGCAAAAGTCTCGGGAGCTTTGATGGCGCGGCTCAAGGTCATGTCCGACCTCGATATCGCAGAGAAACGCCTGCCCCAGGATGGACGGATCGTTTTCAAGCATTATACCCGTCGAGGGATTGACGTGGACCTCCGGGTATCTACGGCACCACTCAATCATGGAGAGGGCGCTGTTATGCGTATTTTGGATAAGCAGAAGTCGACCCTACCGCTTCCAGCTTTGGGCTTTTCGGAGCAAAACTTGAGTATGTATCGCGAGTTGATCACGCGGCCTTATGGCATGATCCTACACTGCGGCCCAACGGGTTCAGGAAAGTCGATGACGCTTTATTCCGCACTCAATGAGATTAATACCCCAGACCTATGCATTCGGACGGCTGAGGACCCGATTGAGTATACATTGCCTGGTCTAGCCCAGATGCAGATGAATCGGAAAATCGGGCTGACCTTCGCGACGGCCCTGCGTGCCTTCCTCCGTCAGGATCCCGACATTATCCTGGTCGGTGAGATTCGCGATACCGAGACGGCGGGCATTGCCGTGGAGGCTGCGCTTACTGGTCATATGCTTTTTTCTACCCTCCACACCAATGATGCTCCCTCGACGGTAGCTCGTCTGACAGAAATGGGAGTGGAGCCTTTCATGATTTCAGCGTCCATTGTTTGTGTCTGCGCTCAGAGACTGATGCGTCGTCTCAATAAAAATACCAAGGGGGAGTATCAACCCGAAGGAAATGAGCTAGAGATAATCCAAAAAGCTATCGGCTACACGGGCCCTGTTATGGGCGCTGGCCCGGCGGACAGCCCTCTAGGCCCCCCATATAAGGGTCGAGTGGGCATCCATGAGTTGATGCCGACGTCTGAAGAGTTGGTTAAGGGCATCAATGACGGATTGGAAGCGGCCCGGCTCAAAATGATCGCCATGCGCAATGGGATGCGGACGTTGCACCAAGACAGTATGCTTAAGGTCATGGACGGACTCACATCTATGGAGGAGTCTCTTTCGACGGTTCCGCCAGACATGGAAGATCTGAGTGAGTTTGCTGATGCCGTTTAGCCGGTGCCATGACGCTTCAAAAGCGATTAAGCTTGATCCGCAGTATTCCTTCTGACGCTACTAGGAGATGGAGAAGACTCTCATTTTACTCAAACCCGACTGCATGGAGAAAAAGAATGCCGGCGAAGTGATTGGCCGTTTCGAGAAAGCAGGATTTGAGATTGTGGACTGCAAGATGATGCAGCTCACCCCTGAAATTTGTCGCGAGCACTATGCGCATGTGGCAGATCGTCCGTTTTTTCCCGAAATAGAGGGATTCATGACTTCTCGTCCCGTTATGGCGCTGATTCTTTCAGGGAAATCGGTGATCGCTAGGGTACGCGAACTCTTAGGGCCAACAGATTCCACTAAAGCTCCTGCGGGCACCATTCGCGGTGATCTCGGAGAAACGATGATGATTAATGTCGTGCACGCTTCGGATAGCCCCGAAGCAGCAGCAGCAGAGATCAAGCGTTTCTTTGGCGCTTGAGCCCAGGCGATTGCCTAAGGATTCTATTTTGGATCCTCGTTGGTTCGAGACTGAGGCTCCTCTGGTAGACCCAGAAGAGCTCAATACATGGATATTGCATGAGGATGACAATCTGCTCGTGATCAATAAGCCGGGTTGGCTTGTTTGTCATCCGTCGAAAAAGGGACCCTGGTCGAGCCTGGCCGGTGCTGTCCGGGAGCAGTGGCAGATGGACCAGGTGCACATGGTCGCCCGTCTGGATCGTGAGACGTCTGGGCTCGTTATCTTCGCAAAGCATCCCAAGGCGGCGCGCCGTTATCAGATGGCTATGAGCCAGAGGCGGGTAGAGAAGACTTATTTTGCGCTGCTTGCTGGCCGCATGTCTCTAGAGCTCAATGACCGGCTTACTGTGGATATACCTTTAGTTCGTGACCGAAAATCGCTCGTCCATGTAAAGGTGAAGGCCCAGAAAGGGCAACAAGGGCAAAGAGCGACGACATACTTTATGCCGCGTGCTTACGGTGAGCGTTCGACTTGGGTAGAGATCGGCTTAGAAACTGGGCGCAAGCACCAGATACGGGCCCATGCGGAATGGATGGGGCACTCGGTAATAGGGGATAAAATCTACGGACCGGATGCCAATTGGTTCCTTGAGTTTATTGACTCAGGATGGACGCCAGAAATGGCTGCAGCCTTGATACATCCACGTCAGGCTTTGCACTGTGCGCGGATGCATTTTCTTTTCGAAGATGGAGAGGAAAGAGACTTCGAAGCTCCACTGACCGAGGACCTTGTGGAGCTTCTGAAACGAGAGGGGATCGCCTGAGTCTGTTATTCGGCCTCCGACTTTAGCGGGTAGTATTTGGTAAGCGCGTTCCTGGACCAAGAAGGTAGGGACGTTTTGCCAAAACGTCTGCTTTTGCGGCATCGATCTATTTTTCTAGTAGATGCGCTCTGCGATGTAGATCGGGAATCTTTTTACCAATCTATGTGGCTTTTTGTTATTATTCCCAAGTGCCAAGGATTTCGTTACCAGAGCCGGCCGAGTAGATGGCCACTCCTGCGAAAATATTAGCAGCGACTGTGGGCGCTAACGTTCCGCCGCCATCGGCTATTGTCACTGCTGTGGCAAAAGCGCCATTGGCAAGGATCCCGTCTTTGTTGCGGTCCATGATTATAACGATGTTCGTATTGTCGAAAGCATCACCGAGCAAGGCTGAGCGATCGCCGGTAGCCAGATCCACAGCGAAGTCTCCTTCAGATACTGAAAAATAGCGGCGTTTCTTAGGATTGATCGTGGCGGCATCGGCGTCTGCGAGCGGAGTGCCGTCGTAAGCGACGCCGGTAAGTGTTTGTAAAAGGATGTCGGTGTGGGCAGCATTACTCATCACAAATATGCTGTCGGATCCAGTCACTACTGCTGCTCCGTCGAAGGTTGGATAGTAGCCGTAATCGATTTTGTAATTTTCGATAGCGAGAGCGAGCTGACTCATGAAGGTTTTACTTTTCGTTTTCTTTACATTGTCGAATGCTGATCCGACCGTTGGGATCAGGATTGCTGCGAGGATCCCGATAACGGCAATGACAGTCAGCAGCTCAACGAGTGTAAAGCCGCGCGTGCGTGCGGTGGCTTTGGGGTGGGGTAGTAGAATCATGGGTGAAAGATGGATAAATGGGGGCGGGGCGTCGAGTGTTTTTAGGATTGCGACGCCGCTTGTGTTTGGGCCGATTACTTGGATACTACGCGCATGTCCCACGCCTCCCTACGTCGTCCAGCATGGGCTACACTGAAATTTGCACTTTTTTCATCACTCGTATCTGGATTCGCCCGGGCTGAGGTAATCGAAACCCAAGATGCCTCTTTCACTGTTGAGACAGTGGCGGATGGTTTGACGCAACCTTGGTCGATGGCGTTCTTCCCAGAGGGTGAAATGATCGTTTTAGAAAAGGTAGGCGCCATTCGAAAAATCGACTCTGAGGGAAATATAAGTGATCCATTCAGCGGCTTGCCCGCAATCGCGGTTTTGGGACAGGGTGGCTTGCTCGATATTGAGCTCGATCCTGATTATGCTGTTAATGGCTGGGTCTATTTGGTCTATTCTGCACCTCATCCTGAGAATAAGCGCAATGGTATGACGACGGTGGCGCGCTGTCGCTTTGATTTAGAGAATTTGTCGGTTACTGACTTTGAGGTTTTGTATCAGCCAGCCTTGGAGACCTTTTCACGGCGTCCCCACCATTTCGGCAGCCGCGTGGTATTTGACCATGCGGGGATGATGTTTTTTTCCATCGGAGATCGCGGAGAACAGCGCAAAGCTCAAAACCTGGATTTGCCGCATGGTAAGGTGTTTCGGCTCAATCGCGACGGTTCCATCCCCGGTGATAACCCGTTTTTAGGCGATGATGGAGCTTTGCCCGAAATGTATAGCTACGGCCATCGCAATCCTCAGGGCTTGGCGGTGCATCCGGTGACAGGAGATGTTTGGGCGGTAGAACATGGCCCTCGAGGGGGGGATGAGCTCAACCTACTTAAGCCCGGTGCTAACTATGGTTGGCCGCTGATCACCTATGGAATCAATTACAATGGCACACCGATTACCGACAAGACATCCATGCCGGGCATGGAGCAACCACTGACTTATTGGGACCCATCTATTGCGCCCTGCGGTATGGGCTACTACACGGGTGATCAATTTCCTGAGTGGAAGCACGATCTTTTTATTGCGGCTCTCGCTCATCGTAAGCTGACGCGTTTGGTTTTCGCGGATGATGGCCGAACACTTGAGCGCGAAGAAATCATGCTCGAAGGTATCGGGCGGATCCGGGACTTTGAGTCAGGACCCGAAGGGTTGCCGTATTTGATACTCAATGCTCCTAACAGCATTGTTCGGCTAGTTCCGGCTAATTAAGTGTGGATCGCTTATTCTGAAGCTTGCAGAAGCGCCGCGTGGTCGATGGTCGCAAGCCGCTTCACTTTGACTCCGGGTTTAGGAATGCAATCGATGAGCGCCTGAGTGTAGGGGTGCTGGGGTGATTTGAGCACATGGGCTGTTTCCCCTTTTTCAACGATATCGCCACGAAACATTACTACGAGGTCATCCGCAAAACCATCCACGATGCCGAAGTTGTGGGTGATGAGGATGATAGACATGTTGAGCCGCTCTTTGAGCTGAGCCATTAGATCCATGATTTGGGCCTGAATAGTAACATCAAGTGCGGTTGTTGGCTCGTCAGCTATTAGAATGCGCGGTTCACAGACGAGGGCCATCGCGATCATAACCCGCTGTTTCATGCCTCCACTCATCTGGTGTGGATAGTCTCTAAAGCGTTTCTGCGGTTCGCGAATGCCGACCAAATCCAACGTCTCGATAATTTTCTGGCGCACGTCGCTTATTTCTGGACGGTGCAATTTGATCGTCTCGCCGATTTGGTCACCGATGCGCATGAAGGGATTGAGTGATGCAGCGGGTTCCTGAAAAATATATGCGATGTCTTTGCCGCGAATTTTTCGAAGTTCTTTAGGCGGAAGCGTAAGAATATCCTTCCCGTCGAAGCTAATCGATCCTGCTATTTGACAGGTAGGCGGCTGTGGAAGCAGCCGAGTGAGTGACAAGGCGGAGACACTCTTTCCAGAGCCGCTCTCTCCGACAACTGCGAGGGTTCTCCCAGCCTCTAAGTCAAATGAGACACCCTTTACCGCAGTGTTGGTCCTTTCGCGGTCCTGGAAGGTGATGACTAGGTCTCTTACGGAGAGTAGGGGCATTGTCAGTCTTTGTTTTGAGCTTCTACTTCCTGAGCTGCAGCGTGATAGGCGTCTGCTTGATCGAGGTGGTCCTCGCAAAACGCGACACCTCGATCATAGCGAAAGTCGAGTTCAGGATGTGATTTGTCGGTCCGCCCACAAATGACACAGGTGTGCAGCGGTGCCTCGGCATACGCCTGTCTCTCGTTTCTCCACGATCGCGCTCGAGCAGAAGCACGGACGCCTGAGACGAGTTGACGCCCGAAAAAGATAAAGAGGGTGAGGGATGCTGCGATTACTTCGAGCTGGGTGATCAGGTCTCCACCGATGAGTGAAATGGCAAAGAACCCCCAAGCTAGCCATGCTAGCCACTTTACCTTTACAGGGATAATGAAAAAGATGAGGAACTGCATATTGGGATTGAATTGTGCGAACGCGATAAATAAGGCTGTAATCAGGAAGGCATTTCCAAAAACACCCCAAGGCATGATGATGCCAAACGACAAGGTGAGTGCCCAGCCCGTGAGGATAAATAAGTTGAAACGGAATGCTCCCCATACGCTTTCCAGGGCTGTTCCCATGTAATAGAATATAAAAAGCGCAAATGCTGCGAAAATAACGGAAAAGGCGTGGAACTCCTGGTATCCTAGTCGGGGTAAAATTCCGAAGGTGAAAACTCGCCACCATTCGCCTGCGATCACGCTATTAAAGTGGAGCACCAGATCATTGGCGCTCACGATGCCGACAAGCGAAAGACCAGTCGTTGCGAGTTGGGCAAACATGAGCCCGAGAGCCAGATTGGGGATAGCGAATTTGCCGAAGCGTTTTTCTAGATTTTGATACAGTTTAGACATCAGGAAGGCGATCCGCCGGAATCGAGATGAGAGATTAAAGCCGATAGGAGGGCGGGTGTTGCAGTCTCAGTTCGGAGGATGTTAGTTCCTAGTCTTATCGGAATTCCTGAATTTTCACGTAGGAGTGCATATTCTTCCGCTGAAAAGTCGCCCTCGGGCCCAATCGTGAGGGCAAAGGCACCTCCCTGGGATTGGTGAGCGCGTAATCTGGAAGCGGTATCCACGAGAGAATGTGCTTCGTCTTCAAGCGAACCGTAGATCAGCAGAGTGTTTGTCGGTAGGGCCTCTACCCAGTCTGATAACTTACTTCCAACCTCTAGAGTAGGATACCACGGGTTTTCACACTGTTTGCAGGCTTCTTGGCTTATCGCCCGCCACTTATCGAGTTTTTTGCCACTGCCGAAGGTGCTCTGGGGGATATCGCCGTTTACAGTGGAAAGCGGACGTATCTGAGAGGCGCCCAGCTCGGTCACCATCTTCAGAATCGTCTCCATGGACTTTCCTTTGGGGACTGCCTGGCCAATCATTAATTGCGGCAGTGTGCGTGGATGATGATGCACCCGGAGGAGTGAAATTTCACTTGCTCGGCTATCGCAGGTCTTCAGTTCCGCGAGGCCCACGTTTCCACGACCATCGAGCACCTTTATCCGATCCCCTGTCTTTCGACGCAACACGCGGGCTACATGGTGACTTTCTCCGGGATCGAGAGTCAGAATATCACCCTCTACAAAGGTTGTGGGTGCACTTAGGACGACGCGTGACATTGAGCAGAACCCTCTGTTTGTAGCGGCCCCATATCAAGGGCTAAAAAGAAGGGTGCCGATCTGAGAAGATCGGCACCCTGCAAACAAACTACAAACTAGACTGAAACAATAAAACTACTGCAATCTTATTTTAATTCGTTAGTCGACCTGACGCAGTTCGTGTTCAATAATTCTGATACAAATTTTGAGGTTTTTTCTTCAGCCCTGAAATTCCTGCTTAAAACGTCCTTTTTTCAGGGTGCAATTGAGGCAACGGGGAGTTCTTCGAGCTGTCGTTTGGATTGGATCGACAATGATCTCCGTAAAAGAGAGGAGCTATTGCTGTTATCCATCGGTGCCCTTGTTGATAGGGGTAGGGATGGGGCTATTAACCCCACCCCTCCCTCCGAACCGGACGTGCGGGTCTCCCGCATCCGGCTCTCCAGTTGGATGGTTACTTCACAACGAAGATGCGTTGCCTCGGTTTGGCTCTGCCAAGAGTCCATCACAAAACCTACCTCGCGATGAGGCGGTACGCACAGATCAAGCCCTCTCGCATCAAACGGGCGCTTAGACCTCTGGGGTTCTAGATCCATCAGGATCAATCGATTCCAGATCGTTTGGTTCGATACGGATTCGCTGATCTCATCCTTCCTGCCTCCCTTGGCTTCATCCGCATTACCAGACTTCATAGCTACTATGGAG